>JAHJAL010000019.1 GCA_018814055.1 Patescibacteria group bacterium | reverse complement strand
GTAGGATTTTTGCCGTTTGCGGCATTGATGTTTTTGATAGCCGCCTTGGTTATGTTGCAGCCGGATTTAGGTACTATGTTGGTAATTTCTTTGACAGCATCTGTATTGTTTTTTGTGGCCGGGGCGAGGATACGTCATATTTTGATAGCTTGTATCTCCGCTTTGGGGGTAGTGTGGTTATTGATTGTTAGTTCTTCATACAGATTGGCTCGCTTGAAAGCTTTTTTGAATCCAGAGGAAAGTTTGTTGGGTATTGGATACCATATTCAGCAGGCCCTGGTGGCGGTTGGATCCGGTGGTTGGTTGGGTCGTGGTTTTGGGAAAAGTATGCAAAAATATAGTTATCTGCCTGAAGTGTCAGGAGATTCGATATTCGCGGTGATGGCGGAAGAATTGGGCTTTATCCGAATTGTATTATTTTTGCTGGTGTATATATTGTTTTTGTTTCGGGGATTACAAATAGCCAAAAAAGCTCCGGATGTGTTTGGTCGGCTTTTGGCGATTGGAATTGTAACCTGGTTGGGGTTTCAGGCATTTATCAATATGGCCGCGATGTTGTCTTTGGTTCCTTTGACAGGTTTACCATTGCCATTTGTAAGTTATGGTGGTTCATCTTTGATAATGTCCATGGTGGGCGTGGGAGTGTTGTATAATATATCAAAGTATAGTCATCGGTGATATATGAATAAAAGCAAGAAAAAAAAGATTGTTTTGGCCGGGGGAGGCAGCGGTGGGCATGTTATCCCGCTTTTAAGTATTTATGATAGGATAAAAGATACTTATGATGTGTTGTTTGTCGGATTGGCCGGAGGGAGTGAGATGCAGTTATTGGATAGAAAGAAGATAGAATATCAAACGATATATGCTGGAAAACTAAGACGATATTTTGATTTGAGGAATATTATAGATATTTTGTTGGTACCGTATAGCATTATCCAGTGTTTATATATATTGTGGCGATATAAGCCGGATTTGGTTTTTACCAAGGGCGGCAATGTATCATTACCGGTGGCAATCGCGGCGTGGATGTTGGGTTTGCCGATATTGGCGCACGAGTCTGACTCGGTGATGGGTTTGTCCAATAGTATAATTTCGAAATTTGCCGGAAAGATTGCGGTGGCGTTTCCGGTTGGCTGTTATAATGGTTATAGTGAGGAGAAAATGGTTTGGGCGGGGATGCCGATTAGAGAATGGAAGGTCCAAAAAAGTGATATTCCGAAAGCCAGGAAATTTTTTGCCTTAGATAATGATTTGCCGGTTTTACTGATAACGGGTGGCAGCCAGGGGGCGGTTAGTATCAATACGTATGTAATGAATAATATTGTTGATTTGCTGGAATTTTGCAATGTGATTCATATTACCGGAGAAACTGATTTCAAGAGAGTGGAGAGCAAGAAGATAAATATAGTGCGGGGCAAAGGCAAATATCTGATTTTTGATTTTATGTATGATGATTATGATAGAGCGATTATGATAGCTGATATCGTGATATCGCGGGCGGGTTCGACCTTGGCCGAGTTATCAGATTTGGCTAAACCATCCATTTTGGTACCATTGCCGCATTCTGCCGGTAATCACCAGTATTTCAATGCTAAGAGTTTTGAAGATATGGGCGCAAGTGTGATGGTGGAAGAGCGGGATTTTGATCGGATAAATTTGGCCGTGTTGGTAGAGTCGATTTTGTCTGACGAAGAGAGGTTGGAAGAAATGAAAGCGGCGGCAGCGACGGCAATGATGACGGAGGGGTCGGCTCAGATTATATCTGATTTGATTGATAGTATGGTGGAGAAGTATAGTTGAATGGTTTTAGATAAATTTGATTGAGGTTGGATTTATTATTATGATTTTGTTCAAAAAAGTTTATTTTATCGGAATCGGGGGCGTGTCAATGAGTGGATTGGCGAAAGTGATGTTGGCGATGGATAAAGAGGTAGCTGGTTCTGACCTGGATGATAAAAAAGGATTGGATGAATTACGGGAATTGGGTGTCAAGGTAAATATTGGTCATGATGCCGGCAATATTGATGATGATATTGATTTGGTGGTCATGACTGGCGCGATTGAGGATGATAATCCGGAGCTGGTGGAGGCAAGAAGGCTTAATATACCTGTCTGGCGTCGTATGCAGCTGGTGGGATTTTTGATGAGAGATAAGGTGGGGGTGGCAGTGTCCGGTATGCATGGGAAAACCACGGTTACATCGATGATTGCTGCGATATTGGAAAAAGCCGGGGAGAATCCAACTATATTGGGTGGTTCATATATAAAGGAGATTGGCAGTAATGCCAAATATGGTGACAGTGATTTGGTGGTGGCGGAAGCATGTGAGTACCAGCGGGCTTTTTTGGATTTGGAACCGCAAATATTGGTGATGACCAATATTGAAGAAGAGCATATGGATACTTACAAAGACTTGCGAGATATTTTTGAGACTTTTACCATGTTTGCCAATAAGGTTCCGATTGATGGTATGTTGGTGGGGTGTCTTGATGATAAAAATGTGCTCAAATTGATGAGAGGAAAAAAAGCAAATTTGGTGGGGTATGGTTTTGGCAGGAAACCAAAAAGCTTTGCGGGAGTGTATTGGCGGATAAAAAATTATCGGTCTGATGATGGCTTGGTTGGGTTTGAGGTGGCTTTGGATGATGAAGAATTGGGTACATCGTTTAGTTTGAGGATTCCGGGAAAATTCAATGTTTTGAACGCGGTGGCGGCTGTTATCGTGGCTGATTTTTTGTTGGTGGATGTTCAGACAGCAGCCGAGATTTTGGCAGAGTTCACGGGGGCAAGTCGAAGATTTGAGATAAAGGGTGAAAAAGACGGAGTGGTGGTGATTGATGATTATGGCCATCATCCGACTGAGATAAAAAATACGATAGAGGGCATAAGAGAATTCTATCCCAAAAAAGATTTATGGATAGTATTTTGGCCGCATCAATATGAGCGAACTATGAATTTTTTTGATGAATTTGTGAATTGTTTTGAGGGGGTTGAGCGATTAATAGTGTTGGATATATATGAGGCAAGAAAAGCCAAGATTGACAAATCACAAGTGAATTCAAAAAAATTGGTGGAAGCGATAAAGTCCAAGAAAGGTATTCATGTATCTTATGTTCCCGAGTGGAAAGAGGCCTATGAGCTAATGAAGAAAGAGATAAACAAGGATATGGTCTTATTGACGCTGGGAGCGGCCCCAATCGATGTATTGGCTGATAAGTTTTTGGAGTAAGGTATATTGTTATGAAAGTGGAAAAAAATGTTGATTTAAGCAGATATAGTTATTTTGCAATTGGCGGTAGGGCCAAATATTTTTTGGAAATATCCGGGGAAGGGGATTTTACGGAAATATGTCGGGTTATTCATGATATTGGTAATATTGATGTTTATGTGATAGGAGCCGGATCAAATATTTTGATTTCTGATCGGGGTTTTGACGGTTTGGTGATAAAAAATAGTTGGAGTTGGTGGTCAAAGGAGAAAAATTTATGGAAGATATCTTCAGGGGCGATGTTGCCGGTGGTGGCGCATGATTTGGCAAAAAAAGGTGTGGCAGGTTTGGAACATTTGTCTTGTGTGCCGGGAACGATTGGAGGGGCGATAAGAGGGAATGCAGAGGCATATCGTCAATCTATCTCTGATCATATAAAAGAGGTATCGTGGTGCAGTTTTGTTGATTGCAAGGAGTCAAATTTTTCTAAGCAAGATTGTGATTTTGTATACAGGGGATCGGTTTTCAAGCAAAAATTGGCGGGAAAGGGAATGATAACATATGCTCTTTTTGATTTTCCTTCGGCTGATCCCGCAAAGCTGCGCAAGTTAATGGAGGGTCATAAAATAATGAGGACTAAAAGCCAACCTCCGGAATCTTCGTGCGGTTGTTTCTTCAAAAATATTGAATTGAGCGAAGCAAATTACAATCAAATCAAAAGTATTTTGGGAGATGAGTACTTGATTGAGCGCAAGGCGGGAGATATGTTTTCGGCCGGTATGTTGATTGATTTGGTTGGGCTGAAGGGTGAAAGGGTGGGTGGGGCGATGGTGTCACCCATTCATGCTAATTTTATCGTTAATTTAGGAGAAGCGAGGGCGCTGGATATTTATAATTTACATAAATTAGTAGCCCAAAAGGTTTATGATAAGACGGGGATAAAGTTGGAAGCGGAAGTGCAATTTTGCGGATCGTTTGAATAGAAACTGGTATTTTATAACATTCTTATAATTTAAAATTATAAATACGTGTGGCGAGAAAAAATCCAAGAATTAGAGGACATTTGAGTTCGAATGATGAGATGATGGTGGTAAATATCGGCAAAAAAAAGGGCGGCTGGCGTCTTTGGCTGTTGGCTTTTATTTTGTTGTTGGTGATGGGTATATCGGTATATTTGCTGTTTTTTTCTGATTTTTTTCGGATCAAGAATATCGAGATTATTGGAGCGTCGGATGAATTGCGGTATCAGATTAGGGAGATGGCTGGTTGGGAGACTGATTATATGATTCTGTTTGATGAAAATAAATTTTCGGAAGCGATCCGAGAGAGGTGGAATGAATTTAGTCGAGTGGAAATAGATAAAAATTGGCCCGACAATGTAACTATTCAATTGTTTGTGCAAGAGCCAAAAGTGGTGTGGAATAGTGAATCAGTACTTTATTTGCTTGATGAACAAGGAGTGGTTCTGGGAATAGTGGCCGAGGAGGAAAGGATGGACAAATATGCTGAATTGCCCGTAGTAGGAGATTTGTCCGGTTTGCCAGTCCAGGAGGGCGTCAAGGTAGTGAGTCATGATTTTGTAGAGTTTGTTTATGGCGCGCGGGACAATATTGAAAGCTCAATCGGTAAAGAAATAGAAGCGTATGAAGTGCGGGAGACGACGTTTGAATTGAGGGTAAGAATGAAAGAAGGATATGAAGTATATTTTGATACTTTGCGGCCGGTGGAGGCCCAAGTGGAAAAATTGAACATTTTCCTAAAAAATAATATTTTAGTTAATGATTATATTGATTTACGGGTACCGGGGGAAGTTTACTATATTTAGTGGAAAAAATTGGATTTAGCTCGATACAACTGGGTACTTCCTGCCAAGCAATCGGGGGGTGGTTTGTTGGCAAGGGTGATAAACAATCGCCATGGAGGCAGCTTTGATTTACAAGATTATATTCAGCCGGATTTCGCGTTGGCTGATCCTTTTTTGATGCCGGACATGAGGAGGGGAGTAAAAAGAGTTACGCAAGCAATCAAAAAAAGAGAAAAAGTGCTTATCTATGGTGACTACGATGTGGATGGTGTAACATCGACAGCTCTACTGGGAGAGTTTTTTGATTTTGCGGGTTTGGAAGTTGATACTCATATTCCAAATCGTTTCAAGGATGGATATGGATTAAATTTGAGATTTGCAAAAAAGGTTGCTGAAGAAGAGTATGATCTGGTGATAACGGTTGATTGTGGAGTGAGAGATATTGGACCGATAAAGCATTTGGTTGAAAATGGGGTTGATGTGGTAGTTTGTGATCACCATGAGGTGGGAGACAAGATTCCGGAATGTTCGGCGGTGATTAATCCCAAGAGGAATTCCAATAGGTATCCGGAGAGAAACTTGGCTGGAGTAGGTGTGGTGTATACCTTTTGCCGGGCTTTGATGGAAGACATTGGGGTTGAAAATGGGAAAAAGGATTGGTGGTTGAAGTGGTCATTGGATTTGGTCGCGTTGGGAACAATTGCTGATATGATGCCATTGATTGGAGAAAATAGGATTTTGGCAAAATACGGTTTGGTCGTGTTGTCAAAATCAAAACGTCCTGGACTAAAAAATCTGATGAGGCTGGCGGGAATAAACCAAAAAGGAATAACCAGTCGGGACGTGGGTTTTGGAATTGTTCCTCGTTTAAACGCGGCTGGCCGGATGGATGATGCCTCAATAGCATTGAATTTATTGATAGAAAAAGAAGATCTGGAAGCAAGAATCCTAGCTGAGAATGTGGATAGAAAAAATTCTTTGAGAAAGAATGTTACATCAGAGATTCTGAATGAGGCGATAAAAATGGCCGAGCCGATTGGCCGGGATGTTATTGCTCTGGCGAGTGAAAAGTGGTCGGAAGGCGTGGTAGGATTGGTGTGTGGTAGATTGGTCGAAAAATATAATCGACCATGTTTGGTGGCGAAGATTGACGAGAATAAAATAAAAGGATCGGCCCGTGGTATTGAGGGAGTAGATATGGCCGGAACTTTGGAAAAAGCATCAGATTTGTTGGAAAAATATGGAGGACATAAAGCGGCGGCTGGTTTTACATTGAACAAAAAAAATTGGAAAAAGTTTACCCAGAGAATAAATGAGTTATTGGTCGGGCAGTTTAAGGACAAAAAAGCCAAAAAGGAGATAATTATTGATAGTGAGCTGAAACTGCAGGAGTTGAATTTGGGTTTATTTGTTGAAGTAAATAGAATGGAACCGTTTGGGGAGAGAAACGAAGAACCCCTTTTGTATAGCAAGAGTTTGAAAATAATAAATAAAAGGTTGATAGGGGCTGATAAAAGACACGTCAAATTTGATCTGGGTAACGATAGGGATAATTATGTGGAGGCGATTTTTTGGAACAGAGCTGATCTACTTGAGAGAGTTGATGGTAATAAATTCTTTGACTGGGTTTATAATATAAGGAAAAATAACTATCAAGGCAGGGAAAGTGTTTGTTTGCATCTTGTGGATATCCGGGTGAGTAAAAATAATTTTTGAGCTATGGCAAGAGATAAAATGTTTGTTTGTAACAATTGTGGAAATGAGTATTCCAGGTGGATGGGAAAATGTGAGGCATGTGCTGAGTGGAATACGCTAAAAGAAGTTAGTAAGAAGGATATTGATGTCATCCAGGATATTGAAAGTTCTGCGGAAGGATACAAAGCGGGAGAACTGAGTAAACTTTCTGATGGTGATTTTGAGGGAAAAAGACTAAAAAGTTCATTTGATGAATGGGAATTGGTGTTGGGTGGAGGAGTGGTTGAGGGAAGCGTGACTTTGTTTGGAGGTGAGCCGGGAGTAGGTAAATCGACGTTGATATTGCAGGTTTGTAATGATTTGGTAAATAAAGGTTATAAGATTTTGTATGTCTCGGGAGAAGAGTCTTTGGCACAGGTTGGAGGGAGGGCTAAGCGAATGGGGGTGGCAGGTGAAAAAATTGACTTTTTGGATTCGGTGTATTGGGAACAGATTGAAAAAATAGTTGAAGAAGGTGATTATAATTTGGTGGTAATTGATTCAGTTCAAACTTTGATGAGCAGTAAGTTGTCCGGAGGTTTGGGTTCGATGGTGCAGTTGAGGTATTGCGTGGCTCGTTTAACACAATATTTGAAAAAGAAAAATATTGCAGCGATATTGGTGGGGCATGTTACCAAAGAAGGAGAGGTGGCCGGTCCGAAGATTTTGGAGCATATGGTTGATGTGGTTTTGATGTTGGAGGGAGAAAGATCGGGAGATTTGCGCGTATTGAGGTCAAGGAAGAATCGTTTCGGCAGTGTTGATGAGACCGGGGTGTTTGTGATGTCCCAGGCAGGCATGAAAAGTGTAGACCAAGTATCCAAGATGTTTCTGAAAGAAAGGAAAATTGGTATTCCCGGTTCGGCTATTAGTGTGGCTATGGAGGGAACAAGGCCTTATTTGGTGGAGATTCAATCAATTGCCGATCGGACGGTTTATGGTACTCCCAAACGTACCTCAGTAGGTTTGTCGTTATCGAGATTGTCGATGTTGTTGGCCGTGTTGGGTAAGAGAGCCGCTTTGGATATTTACGATAAGGATGTGTATTTGAATGTGGTAGGCGGGTTTAAATTGGAGGATAGGTCAACTGATTTAGGTGTTATAACTGCAATTGCATCTGTGGTTTTGGGGAGGCCGGTGTATGAGGGGGCGGTGATGATAGGAGAGGTGGGGCTACTGGGTGAAGTTAGAAGGGTGAAAGGAATCAAGAAGAGAGTTAAAGAAGCAAGAAATATGGGGTTTGATAAAATAATAGTTCCCCAGGGCAGCGATGTTGGAGAAGAAAATATTGTTGAGGTAGGTGTAGTATATGAGTTGTTTGAGAAATTATTTTGAAATTTACATATATTTTTTTTGATCTATTATTGTTGGTTAATATCCGGTGTATTCTAGGTGGACAGAATTGGAATACTCGATGATTTGACCATTTTTGTATACCCCGATTCGGTAGTAGTAGTTTTGTCCCGGGTCAACGGAGGTGTCTAGGTAGTCAGTATTGCTTTGGCCAGAGATATAGGTCAGGTAGTGGTCCGGGTAAGTTGGGCTGGAGGTGTATTTGGAGCGGACTATTTTGTAGCCGTCGATTGAGTTTGAAGTGGTCAGTGTTTGGGTGTATTCGCTCCAGTTTAAATGTATGCCGTTGTTTTGAGATGCGGCAACTAAGTCGAATTGATTATCTGATGAGTTGGGGAGGTTATTCACGGGAACAATTAAGTATATATTGTTACTGTATTCTACCACTCCTTGATTGGAGTCATAGGCGCCAACCCGGTAGTAGTAGTTATGGCCGGGTGTGACGGAGGTATCGGTGTAAGATGTATGATGGTTTCCAGATAGGTATACCCACCAATCTTCCGGGTAGGTGGGATTGGAATTGAATTCACTGCGAACTATTTTGTAGCCGGAGAGGGTGGGGGAGCTAGTTTGGGTAAGGTTGTACTTATTCCAGTTTAGAGTAACGTGGCCGGCGTTGACATTGCCGGTCAATGTAAAGTTATTGTTGAAGTTATTGTTGGTGACTGTTATTATCCAATATACACCATCTCGGCCGATCCAGGTCAGGTTTTCGACAACCGGCGTGAAATATTCATAATATTCGCCCGGTGTGGTCGGGGCTTTGATATAAAATTCAAAGGTGCCAATTTGGCCGGGGTGTACTTCGGTTTCTTTGAGGTTGGCGGCTCGGTTGGTAGCCAACCAGGTGTTTTTGTAGAACCCCGAATCGCGGTCTCTGGAGGAGTCTGTGCCCAAGTGTACCGGGTTTGAATCGTAGTTGTACCAAGTTTTTGAGCCGGTATTTTCGAACTCTACCCAGATTGTTTTGATTTCGTCGCTGGCCATGGTTATTTTCTCGGTACTTTGGGAAATCCAGGCGGCGTGGTAGCCATATTGATCGTCATCATTGGTTTCGTCAATAACTTCAGACGCTTCGCCCTGGACAGTGAAGTTCCAGTATACACCCCAATCTTCCATCCAGGTAATTCCCTCTGCTAGTGGTTGAAAGTACTCCTGGTAGGTTCCGGGAATGGCTGGGGCTTTGACATAAAATTCGAAAGTTCCATAGAAATTATGAGGTACTTCGGATTCAATTAATTTTGCCGGTCGGTTGGCAGAGATCCAGGTATGTTTATAAAATGGTGATTCTCGGTCTATGTCGCGTGAAGTACCCAAACGGACAGGGTTATCGCCATAATTATACCAAGTGGCTGAGCCGGTATTCTGGAATTTGAGCCAAACAGTTGTTATTTCCAGGGGTTGTAAGATTATATGATTTGACTGAGAGTGCCAGATGGCGTGATAATTTTCCGGACTTTGGTCTTGATTGGGTACCGTCTGGTTGGCTGAGGTAAAATTGGGAAAGATGAGAGCCAGGCCGATTATAAAGACAAGTAATTTTTTCAT
>JAHJAL010000096.1 GCA_018814055.1 Patescibacteria group bacterium | reverse complement strand
GCATGTGCTTTGGGCACAGCCAAATGCAATTCTTGCAGTTGTTCAAAAAAAGGCCGATTAAAATCAAACTCCCGCCCATATTTCATCACATCAAACCCATCACTCAGATATTCATCCTCATGAATTATTATGTGTTTATTACTCGGTGAATACACCGAAACAAATTCGCCCTCTTTTCCCTCCAACTTCCTCTTATAAACATTTCTCACATTTCGAAACGCAAACCGCCTCTGCATCCGGCACTCCGGACACTCTTTTGGCGCCGGGATTTGATACTTTTTGCCACCAAATTCCGGACTTACTTTATCCAAAAATACCAATTCACCATCATTTACCACAAAATCAGTTCCACATTGTCGACAAACCTTATTTTCCATATTTAAAATAATATATTTCCTCGTACGGGCGGGGTTACCCCGCCCCTACATTATCGATTTTTGATAACACTCCTCGCAATAAACCCTCACTCCGGCCTTGCCCGCCATAGCTTTAGCGTCGGCGGGCGCATATGTCGTCTCAAATTCATTAACACACCTACCTTCATGCCCATGCCCTGACTCCTCACACATACACTGCCTCTTCCACAACTTCCTCGGATTCCTCTTGGCAAACCTCTCGGTAAATCTGGTTTCCGGATGTTTGGTTGGAATTGGAATTCCCTGTTCCAAATAAAATGCCAATTCTCGCGACATTATTTTAAATGCTTTCCCTGTCACTTCACATTTCAACACCCCGGCTAATAATTTCTCTCGTTCTTGTTCACTGTCAATATATTCCTTGATATTATCCTTTGGCTCATATGTTTCACCCTCATACTTAGTTGAATAATCTTGATCCAACCACTTAGCTCCAATTTCGGCTGCCCCATCTTTGTCCAATGGGAAATAATAATTGGCAAAGGTCTCATTGTAGGCAAAAGGGCTTAAACTAACCGGGAAAAACTCTCCCCACTCACCCGTCTTTTGCGTATGTTCAATTATTTTTGGCACCAATTCCTCATATTCCTCTTTTGAATATTGCTTATTCAAAATACAATACTGACTTTTCTTCAGCGAAACACAGCCAAAAATATCCTGGCAATTTTGACATTTGTCAGCATAGTAAACATTGGTCGAATTGTAACTAGCATGACAAAAAGCGCAATTAACGCCTCTGGCCATGCCATGTATTTCATACAAATTTTCCGCCGGTCGGCCTATTCCAAAACAATCATGGCAATTAACCGCATTTTCACCAATATCAACATTTTTGCAATTTTCCGACTCCTCAAAATCATACACATTAAAACATTCCTTTAAATTTGTCATCTCATCACCGGTTGAATTCTCACAATTCTTCTGGTGAGAAAAAACATGTACTGAATCTTTTACCATCTTCCAGAATTTTTTCTTCTCCTCATTTACCACCTGTCTTGAACCCAAATCAGGCAGCATTTTTTCATATTCTTCTTTGGCATATTGCTTATTATCTATACAGTATTCCTTGTTGCGCAAATTAACACACATATAACAATTCTTACAATTGCGACAATCATACAAAAAACTACTTTCCAAACAATCAGCCGAGAACATTGAATATTTGGTCTTATAACAATTATCCAGAGTGTCGCATTCATAACAATATTGAGACTTCTTATAAACAGAATCACAATCAACACTATTGGCTGAATCAAGATTGTGTCGGCCATACATCACGTTTTCACAAGAAAAAGTAGCATACACCAAATAACAATCTTTATTCCATCCGGAATGATTGGCATAATCACTATTCTCCGAATTGTCGTTCAATAAATTAAGACGCGGCGAAGTCTTTTGAATCTCGGCAAATTGTGCAAAAAATGGTCGGTGGAAATCATAATCTTGCCCATTATTTAACGGATCCCACTTATCCGACCAAAAACATTCCCGGCAATAAACTGTATACGGTGAATCCTGATGATAAAGCGATACCATCTGTTTTTTACACAAATCACATGCCCGATTATACAACACCCGCTCATTCCGCCACGCCAACCTCCGCTGGCTCCGACACACCACACATAGAGTTGGGGTGGGAATAGAGTAGTGCTGACCGTTAAATGTTGGACCAATTTTTTGGTAGAATTTTAAATCATCATCCGTAATTTCAAAATTGTTACTGCATTGTTGACATGTTTTTTGTTCCATTTTTGTAGTTGTTTAAACGCAATTATTGTTATTTATTATTTCACGGTTATTTTTCCGCGTAGAGACGCAAAATCTTGCGTCTCTACCGAAGGCAACCAACTACAACACCGTTTTTTGATAACATTCCTCACAATACACTCTCTCACTCCGCTCCAACGCATACGTCGACATAAACTCCACCCCACACCTCCCCTCATGTC
>JAHJAL010000018.1 GCA_018814055.1 Patescibacteria group bacterium | reverse complement strand
TGTTGGAAAGACAGGTGACCATCGAAGCACCTGCACAATTCGGCGCGAAGTTGCGCGAACTGCGCCAGGCAAAACAATCGGTATGGGTCGACGGTGCGTCGGTGAATGCTTGGGTTTTGGAACCAAAGATCAATTATCTTTCTATGGCGTTTTCTTTTGATGGTAAAAAGGAAGAGTTGGAAACATCATTGTCAGTACATGTTTTGAGAGGAAAGGTGCCTGAAACTATATCATTGCAATTTATACGAGGGACTGCTTGGGGAGGTAATATTATTTGTAATAGGGAGGAGTGGGGAAGGCTGCTTGGTATGTTGGATAACAAGGATGGCAGGGTTAATCCAAATTTAAAAGAAAGACTCGAAGAGGGTTATGATCTAGTGCTGGAAAAGATGAGGGAATATCTAAGAGCTGTCAATCAGTCGGAGAGGTACAAGGACCAGCAGGTAAGAGGTGGTTGGGATGTGGCGATTGGATCGTTGGGCGGGAAGTTTGGTGACAGAGTGATGGCGTTGTGGTTGGATAATAATGCTCGGGCCAATGGTTGTGAGCCGGCCTATGCATGCGAAGCGAAGTGTACTAGAAATTTTGTACCGGAAGTGGATTTTCGAAGTTTTGCCATGTGTTTGCCGGGGGCTATTGAGGCGGTGAATAGGAAATACAATAAAGATATTTTGATCAATGACGTTGAATTGGTGGCGGTATCGGCCGGTTGGGGGCAGGTAGCTATGCGGGGGGCCGGTGCGATAGAAACTGCAGAGAGTATTCTTTTGTTGGAAAAGGTATTGAGTGATATGAATTTGATAAAGATTGAAGAATTGGCTTCAAAGCTGAAAGTTGGATTGAGTTTGCAAGATCTTTTATTTGCGGATGAAGGGGAGATGGGAGTGATTGGTGATCTGCAACGGATGGCGAAGCAAAGGATGGAATTGTACCCCAAGGAGCCAAAAAGAGAGGTGATGTTGAATGTGTTGAGTTACAAAATTCTGGGAATGGATTTGGCTGAGATGAAAAAGAGAGCTTGTCGAGTGTTTAAGTCATATCGTAATAACGGAGAGCAGAAAAAGAATTTACTAATTGTGGGTGGCGCAAGTCCAAATTCAGCTTTGCAGGAAATTGAGCGCCAAATGCTTGCAGAAAAAGGTTGTGTGCTTGATATACCGGGGGGTATTGAAACTAGAGATATGAGTATGTCGGAGGAGAGTGATGTATCTTTGATTGCTACTTTAGCAGGTTTGGAGATGATAGAGAGGAGGAGAGGTAAGCGAGTTATTGATTTGGCCAATGAGGTGGTTTGTACTAGAGTTGCGGGAGAGAAGATAAAAGGTATGGATGTGTATTATAAATCTGACGCTTTGTTAATGTTGATGCTTACAAATCCAGAATCTGAAGTTTTGTTAAAACTGCAATATGAATTGAAAAAAAATCCTTTGGTCTGTCCATATAATTTGGATGAAGAAACGCAGATTGCTTTGATGTGGTTGGCGGATAAAAATAATATGGAGATAGTAGATGTTGATGCCAATTCACCGGAAGTTTCTGTAGAGTTGACCAGGAAGGGGTATCGATATCCAACTGTGGAAGAGGCAGCTCGACTAGAGGATTGTGATGATGAGGAATTGAGTGATTTTGAAAAAGTTAAAAAAATGCAAGAGAGGGAGTGGGAGTTGTCACCAATGGCAAGGGAAATAAATTATCACCCTGATTGTATGCCGGGGTATGCGATTGCTAGGTCGGATAATTACGAAGATTTTTACCAAAAGATTCTTTTGGCATGCAAGTTGATGTCGAGGCGCTATGGTTTGGATGAATTATGGGTGAAGCCGGATCGGGGTACTGACGGGGGTAATCAAGGCATCATCTCGATGGGTGATGGGAAATTTAATAAGAAGATTCGAGAAATGTGGAAGAAGAAATTGGTGGGGGCATGGGTGATAGAAGCAAAAACAAAGTATTTCACGATTGATTTTCCGGTTAATGGTAGAGTACGAAAATTGAAAACAGCTCCTTCGGTGCATGTATTGAATGGAGAGCCGTGCAAGAAGGTGGCTTTGCAGATAGACGATGAATCAGCTTGGGGTGGAAACATGATTTGTACAAAAGAAACATGGGACGAGTTGATTGTTATGATTGATAGCAATGATGAGAGGATAATAAATAATCCAGGGCTCACGGAGCAACTAAAAAATAGTTATTGGGATATGGAAAAGCTTATGTCAAAGTATATTGGGGCAGTAAATGGGTCAGATAAATATCGGAATGGACAGGTGAGGGGTGGAATTGACTTGGCTTTGGCAACATTGGGCGGAAAATTTGGTGATGAAATTGTGATTGTATTTCAGGATAATAATCCCAGGGCCAATGGCGGAGAATCAGCTCGAGCTCTTTATAGGCAGGCACAAATAAAGTATGGGAATGGTCAGGGGGAAGCGTCTACCAGGATAATTACTCCAAATAAATCGCTTGATGATTATTTAAAGATATTGTCGGACGCAATGGAGAATGTATATTTGAAATATGATAGAAAAATTGATCCAGACGAAGTAGAGCTAATATCTTATTCGGAAGGCGTGGGTATATTTGGAATGAAGGGACGTAATGCCCTGGTGAATTTGGAAAAAGTTTTATTACTTGAGGATGAATTGCGCCGCTTGGAGGTAATTAAATAAAGTAAATGGAAAAGAATATTTTGGTATTACAATTTAGGATGGATAAGTCTTTGGCTCATGAGAGAAGTTGTCTATTGAGTATGGGTGGATTTAATAAATCTGAACTTCATTTTGTCAATGTGCTCGATGGAAGGAGCCGTTTGCCAAAATTGGATGAATTGGATGAATATAGAGGGGTGATTTTGGGAGGGGCGGGGGCAGTGAATATTTCCGATTGGTCAAAAGAAATGAAGGAAAAGATTATGTTTATAAAACCGTTGGTGAAACGTGTAATAAAGAAGGATTTGCCGATGCTGAATATTTGTTTTGGCCACCAGTTATTGATTTATTTCTTGGGTGGTAAGATTGAAGCTGATGATAAGCAGGCAGAGACTGGCACATGTGAAATTCATTTGACGAAAGAGGGCTTGAAGTCTTCTTTGTTGGCAGGGTTGCCGAAGTCTTTTTGGGCGGTAGTGGGACATAAAGATTCGGTGGTCCGATTACCCAAGGGAGCGAAAATTTTGGCCTATTCTGATGCTTGTCGGGTAGAAGCATATCAGATAAAGAAAAATATTTTTGGAGTACAATTTCATCCGGAGTTGGACAAAGAGGGGATGGAATTTCGGCTCGAATTGTTTCCAAGTTATGCCAGTCGTAAGAAGCGGGGGAAAATATTGCGAGATTATAGAGAAACACCGTTGGCGGCCAAGGTTTTGAGAAATTATAAAGAAATATGTAACTCAAAACATATATAAAAGACTGGGTGAATAATTTTTTTCAAGAATAGTCGGGGTAGGTAGTGGTGAATTGATATTTTGTGTTACGATGTATGGGATGAGTGTTTATTAATTAATTTTTGTTATTATGAGCAGTTCGAATAATTCCAGTAAAGTTATTATTGGTTTGGTGGTGGGTTGTATAGTGATAGTTTTGATTGTTTTTGCGGTCGGAGGGTATTATGCTTATCAGTTATACAATACTGGTGTCAAGGAAATAAATAATGTGTTGCAAGATAGTGATAAGGATGATAAAACCAAAACTGATAAATCGACTTCATCAGGAGATAGCAAAAATGATATTTTGTTTGATGTTGATTCGGTGATTGCCTACAATAACAGTACGATTGACTATAGAGATAATATTATCACGAAGATTGATGAATTGACCGGGGTGATAAACGATGATATATCGGCTTTGAGTATTTCGGAAGCGATAATTGACTTGAATAAAGAAATAACCGCTTTCAAGGTCTTTACCTCGTTGCCGCCTGAATCGGAGGAGTTAAATGATTTGTTGAGTGCTTATCTAGATGAAGCCGATAAGGTGGTCGCTAAGGCAACGGAATTGGTTTTGAATTATGATGATACATCGAAGTTCAATGAGGTGATAAAAGAATATAATTTGACGGTAGATGAGTTTAACGAAAAGAGTCGAGCGGTCAATGATTATGCTGATGTGTTGAATACCATGTAACAGGTGATGAAATTGGGAAATTGGAAGCGTATTGTAAGAAGTTTGGCAAAAAATCATACTATGAAGAATAAATTTCTTACACCGGATTATAAACCAAGGTTGGTTGAGGGTAAGGCATGTATAATTCACTATATTACTCTATACACTTTGCCAGCAGATGCAAAGGGAATTTCTATACATACTCAGGATGAATTGGATTCATATAATCCGGTTGAAGTGTTTTTTGAAAAAAGGAAAGAATGTAATTATGGAAGAGAATAAAATTCTGAAAATTATTGGTAAGATTAATTGTCAAAAATTATGGCCTTCCGCACTATATTTGTGATTATAGAAACATAAATTTGGATGAGGAGTTTGAACAGTTTAAATCGGATAATACTGATATTTTTTTGGAGTTGATATTGTTGGCTTGGGCGGATACTTTGGGCAGTCAGTACAAAAATCAGGAGGGATTGGAATTTAAGATAGATTTTTTTGCCAAGGTGGTGGGTGGCTTTTCAAATAATCATTAGAAATATATATTTGTATATGTATAGTATTTTTTGAATAAAGAAACACAGTCTAAAAAAATAGACTGTGTTTTTCTTTTCGTTTGTGATTACTGGTGTTAGGCGAGATCATTGAAGTCAGCATTTGTACTGGCAGGTAAATGGTCTTTGTCTTTTGGACCATTGTGTTTTTTGTTGCCTTTGCCGTCCATTTGGGGAAGTCCCAATTCATCCATTATTTCCTGGCTTTGTGTTCGAAGTTGGTGTGCTTCGACAAGTCGATCAAAGTTGGATTCATCGATGACTTCCAGGAATCTTTCGCCCATTGGTACTTGGGAAATGGCATCTACCCAAGCTTGGTAATCATTATTGTCCAAAGCGTCTTTAACTGCTTGCATTTGTTCAGGGTCAAATTTTCCATCATGTTTACCTTTTTGAAATTGGGTATCTAGACCTAGTTCTTCCATGATGGCTTTGGCTCCTTCTTTGTTGCCGGCTTCCATCAGGTTGTGTGCCTCTACCAGTTTGTCAAAGTTTGTTTCATCGATGGTAGCTAGCATTTCTTCGGCTCGGGGGGAGTCAGCGATGGCTTCGCTCCAAGCGGCGTAGTCGTTGTTGGCCAGTGCTTCCTTGATACTGTCTTTGATGTCGGGATTGAAAGCATAGACTGAGGCAGTGGTAGCGGCGATTGTTCCGATGGAGATAATTCCGATTAGTAATTTATTTTTCATGATAATTCTCCTTGTTGATAAGATTTATTATTGTCAAATATAACTGTGGCCACAGTATAGGGAGAGAATATTGATTAGTATCGACCTGTTTTTTTCTCTCCTGTCCATTAGTTAGTACGGATCTGGTTTGTCTTTTCTTGCATTAAATATTAAATAATTCCTGTTATGATGGGTGTAGTATTACTAGTAGTAATATTTAATGGAAGATAAATATGATGTCATCATTGTGGGGGCGGGGCCGGGGGGATTGAGCTGTGCGGTGCAGTTGCAGGATTCGGGTAAGTCGGTTTTGGTGCTGGAAAAGAACAAGGGGATCGGTCCAAAGATATGCGCAGGGGGCTTGACGACCAAGATACAGAAGATTGGATACGAGCTGGATATAGCTGATAGATTGTACAGTGAGATCAAGATATGTGTGCCTGGTCAGGAAAAAATTGTAAAAATGCCCCAACCGTTTGTGGCGACTATTGATCGGGGAAAGTTGGGCAAAATCATGTTGGGCAAAATTGATCAACAGGTACAAATAAAGACTGGTTTGAAGGTCGAAGAAATTTCGGACGATTTTGTGGTGGTGGATGGCAAAAAGATAGGTTACAAATATTTGGTAGGGGCCGATGGGAGTAATTCAATGGTGCGTAAATGGTTGGGAGTCAAGACGGATAAGAGTATTTTGGGGTTGCAGTATATATTGTCGGCCGGATTTGATGAGTTGGAATTGTTTTTTGATGCTGATTATTTTGCCAATGGTTATGCGTGGATATTTCCGCATCAAGATTTTACTTCCGTGGGGTGTGGGTGTGAATTGGGAGTAAGTAATTCAAGTGAGCTTAAGAAGAATTTTGATGAGTGGCTTGAGGTAAAAAAAATAAGCACCGAGAGTGCTAGATTTGAGGGGTGGGTGATTAATTTTGATTACCAGGGATATAGTTTTGACAATAAATTTCTGGTGGGAGATGCGGGAGGGTTTGCTTCGGGGATGACGGGCGAGGGGATTTATTTCGCGATGGTGTCGGGTATAGAAGTTGCTAAGAAAATTATTGATCCGGCTTATAATTGTGAGGGAATTGAAAATATCTTGAAGATTAAAAAACGCCAGGAGAGGTTTTTGGGCCTAACCAGGGGAATGAACAAAAAATTGTTGAATGCTTTCTATGGTATGTTTCCAATGTTTTTTGGGATGAATTGGTTCAAGAAGCGAGCGATTGAATTATTTAGTTAAATTCTTGAGAATTTTGGCTTAAAATGTTTTTGGCGACAATTAAATCATCGGGGGTGGTTATCTTGATATTGTCATAGTGACCAGGGGTAATTTTGACTTTGTAGCCAATTCTCTCGGCGAGACTGGTATCATCGGTACCAATGAACTTGTCGGCAAGGGCTTGTTGGTGCGCTTTTTTGATGATACTGGACATAAAAACTTGGGGAGTTTGGACGGCCCATAATTTTGACCGGTCAAGGGTCTTCTCGATGAATTGATTGGAATCAGCGGTTTTGATGGTGTCTTTGACGGGGACTCCCACCACACTGACATCATATTGCTGACAATCGGATATAGATTGGTCGATAGTCTCTTGCCTTATAAATGGTCGGGCTCCATCATGGATAATGATAATATCCGTATCGGGTTTGGTACTCATAACTCCGTTGTAGCATGATTCTTGTCTGGTTTCTCCGCCGGAAATGATTTTTGAAATTTTTTGGAATGATTGATTGGAAATTATGTTTTGAATATTTTGCTTTTCGGATGGATTGGTAACGATAATGATGTCGGTGATATTGGGGTTTTTTTCGAATGCGCGAATGGTGTGAGCGATAATTGGTTGGTTGAGTGTCAAGAAAACTTTGTTGGTTTTGGCATTCATACGGGTGCCACGGCCGGCGGCGAGAATAATAGCTGTGATTTTCATGATGATAACTCCTCTTGGGTGGCTTGTTTGGTTTCTTGGTCGATTTTAATAATTTGTTCAATAGTAGGATTGGCAACGAGTTGATGGTTATCCAACATTTTTTTGATAGTGTTTTGGATGTCTAGGAATTTGATTTTGCCTTGAAGAAAGTATTCAACTGCTATTTCGTTGGTGGCGTTGAGGACACAAGGCATGCTTCCTCCGATTTTTCCAGCTTCAAAGGCATATTCTAGGCATTTAAATGTTTCGGTGTCTGGTTTGTCAAAGGTTAGTTCTTTTTGTTTTATGAAATCTACGGATGGAATATCTAGATTGAGACGCTTGGGGTAGGAGAGAGCGTAAGTAATAGGAATTCTCATGTCATGTGGTCCTAGCTGAGCGATAATACTGCCGTCGATAAATTCGACCATTGAGTGGATAATGCTTTGAGGGTGGATAACAACCTCGATTTTTTCGTATGGTATTTGAAATAGATGGTGGGCTTCGATTATCTCAAAGCCCTTATTCATTAGGGTGGCGGAATCGATGGTGATTTTGCCTCCCATGTTCCAAGTTGGATGGTTGAGGGCTTGATCGACGGTGACATTTTGGAGATCAGTTAGGGTTTTACCTCGGAATGAGCCACCTGAACAAGTAATAATAATTTTTTTGATTTCTTGTTTGTTTTCACCATTCAATGCTTGAAAAATGGCATTGTGTTCTGAATCAACGGGCATAAGGGAAATATTATTTTTTTCAACCTCCCGCATGATGATTTCACCGGCTGTGACCAGAGTTTCTTTGTTGGCCAATGCAATTTTTTTGCCGGCTTTGATGGCAGCGGAGGTAGGTAAAAGACCGACGCTGCCAACTACGGCAGTAACGATGGTGTCGGCTTGGGGAGCAGTGGCAATTTTGATTAGGCCGTCCATACCGTAATGAACTGGGATGTCTATTTCTTGTGATAATTGGTCAGCTAGTTCTTTGGTGCCAATGGATACTAATTGTGGTTGGAACTCCTTGATCTGCTGGGTGAGGGCTTGAATATTGCTATTGGCACTTAATCCGATGACTTGGTATTGGTCGGGATGTTGTCGAACGATATCGAGGGTCTGGGTGCCGATAGAGCCGGTTGAGCCTAAAATGGAGATTTTTTTCATAATAAAAAAGTTAGTGAATGAATAAATAATTTAATTTTGATTGGATTGTTTTTGGGTCATACACGTTTTGAAACGGCCTACTATCGTTCACGGCAAAGTTTCAAAACGTGTATGACCCAAAAACAATCCAATCAAAATTAAATTATTCGTTGTATTCTTTGGTTTTGGATATTAATATTTGGTACTTGTTTTTTAATTTATAGAGTATTTCCTGGGAATGATTTTGGCTGGTGGTGATGCCGACCATGGTTGAGCCACTGCCGGTCATAAAGGCTTTGGCACATCCAGCTGATATGAGATCTTGTTTGATTTGATTGAGTTTGGGAAATTGGGGGAAGACGCTTAGTTCGAAGTCGTCGTGGATATTGTTGATAACTGATTGTATGTCGTTTTTTTCCAGGGCGGTTTTCATTTGTTTGGTTTGAAGTGTGTTTTGGCCGATTTGGGAGTAATCGATATTTTGATAGGCCTCTTTGGTGGAGACACCGAAATCAGGGAGAATAATAATATAGTGCAATATGGTTTGGGTGGGAATGGGATTTAATATTCGTGTGGCTTCGGTATCAAAGCAAGTGTGACCATATATGAAGAATGGAACATCCATGCCGATTTGCCGAGCGAGCTGAATAAGTGTGGAAGAAGGAATTTTTAATTGCCAAAGCTGGTTTAATAATTTGAGGGTAGTGGCGGCATTGGATGATCCGGCGGCAAGACCTGACTCGGGTGGAATATTTTTTTCTATGGTTATTTCGACGTTTTTTGAAATATGATATTTGTTCTTCAATAGATCTACAACTTGCCAACAAAGATTGGATTTGTCGTTGGGGATTCGAGGGTCGTTGCATATTATTTTGGTTTGGTTGGCGGGACGGATAGAAATTGTGTCGTGAAGTTCGATTTGTTGTTTGATAATATTTAATTCGTGATATCCAGTGAATTTTCCGCTGGTGAGTTTTTTGATAATATCGAGGGCCAAGGTAAGTCGAGAATATGATTTGGCTTTTATCATGTCTTCTTGATTATGGTTACGGCGGCAAATGCTTGGATACCTTGACCTTTACCAAATGTAGTAAGGTGCTCTCCACTGGTGGCGGTGATACCTACCGAATTTTCTGCAATATTCAAAATTTTGGATATACTTTTTTTCATTGCTGGAAAATGCTTTTCTAATTTTGGCTTGAGGGCCTCGATGGAAATCGAGACGTTGTTGACTTGATAATTATTTTTGGTTACAAAGTTCAGGGCAGTTTTAACGTATTCTTGGCTGTCTGTGATACCAGATTGGCACATTTTGTCAGAGTATGTTGCCAGCGATCCTTGACCGACCGCGCTGGTCAAAGCATTGCATAAAGCATGTAAAACTACGTCACTGTCAGAGTTGCCTTTGAGGCCGGGATGTTTGGAAATAACAATTCCTCCGAGATATAATTTTTTGTGTGAGTCAAAAGGGTGGGAGTCTTGTCCTATGCCAATTTTTATCATTTTGATGAGTATAGTATGTATTTAATTTTATTATACAGTATTAGTATGGGGGATTTCATATTGATTTGCAGCTTGTCCTGCTTGCAATCATAAGAAATGTATTAGAGAATAGACTTATGAAAGTAATACTATCAAAATACGCGGGGTTTTGTTTTGGGGTGACTCGAGCGATTGAAATGATAGAAAAAGCGGCCAGAGATAAAAAGAATCAGCCGCTTTTTATGTTGGGTAGCTTGGTCCACAACGAGGAGGTTGTTGCTAGAATAAAAAAACTGGGAGTGAAAGTGGTCAAGAATATTTCTGATGTACCAGATGGGCAGACGGTGGTGTTGAGCGCGCATGGGTCGCCACCGTCAATTTATGCAGTTGCCAAAAAAAAGAAGCTAAAAGTGATTGATTCAATTTGTCCATATGTGATGAAAGTGCATAGCTTGGGCAGAGTTTTGGCCAAGGAGAAATATTTGCCGGTTGTGGTGGGGGACCAAAAACATATTGAAGTGATTGGTATTGTGGGTTCGATCGAATTGGTGGGAAACAAAGTGTATATGATTGAAGATCAAGCGCAGGTTGATGTCAAAAGATTTGCTGGCAAAAAGGTGGGGATTGTGTCACAGACTACCCAAGATTTGGAAAATTTTCAGTCGATCGTAAATAAATTTTTGGAAATGACTTGTGAACTGAGGATTTTCAATACGATTTGTGACGCTACTCGTTTTCGTCAGAAGTATGCTCTGGATTTGGCAAAAAAAGTTGATGTGATGGTAATTGTGGGATCTTTCACTAGTGCGAATACCAAGCGTTTGACGAAAATTTGTACTGAATTGGTTCCAACTTATCAGGTGGAGAAGGCCAAAGATTTGAAAACAAAGTGGTTTGAGGGGGCGAAGAAAGTGGGCGTGTCAGCCGGTGCTTCGACACCTGATAGTATTATTGGTGATGTGGTGGAGCGGTTGGAGAAAATGAATAATTAATAATG
>JAHJAL010000003.1 GCA_018814055.1 Patescibacteria group bacterium | reverse complement strand
TTCTCACCTTATCGACCATTCCTTCTTCCTGTATTTCTTCTCCACCGACTCGCGCATATTCTCTGATTAAATCTTTCTGCTCTCTTGATAATTTATTGGGTACATCAACAATAATTTTTACTATTTGATCACCTCGTTTTGTATCATTCCCCAAAAAAGGCACCCCCAATCCCGCGATCACCAACGTTTCCTGGCTCTGTATTCCCGCTGGAACTCGCATCTTCCTTTTTCCATCGACAGCCCTTACCTCAATCTGATCACCCAAAACCGCCTGAGCAAAACTTATATGTTCATCAGTTAAAACATCATTTCCTTTCCTCTGGAAAAAATCATCCGGTTTAATCTTGACTCTTATCATCAAATCACCAGCTTGCCCCCCACGCACGGCTGCTTCACCCCTGCCCCGCAACCTCAACACCATACCATCCTCCACTCCCTTGGGAATCTCTAACTTTTCTTTCACTTTTTCCTTCACTCGTCCTTCTCCCCGACAAGTATGGCATACTTGCTTTGGAAACTTTCCAGTCCCACTGCACTTAGCGCAAGCCCCCACTTGCCGGAAAGACCCCAAAATAGTGCTCTGCACCCTCTCAACCTGCCCGGTACCCTGGCAATCACCGCATTTTTCCAATTTTTTATCCTTCGCGCCAGTCCCCTCACAATCACGGCATTCAACCACTTTTTCCAAAGCCAATTCAATATTTTTTCCAAACACCACGTCCAAAAAATCAATTTCTACAGAATAGCTAATGTCTCTACCCCGAGTATCTTTTGGCCTCCCCCCTCCTCTTCGACCAAACCCTCCCCCAAAAAATGTATCAAAAATGTCCCCCAAATCCTCCCCAAAATCAAAATCAACCTTTACTCCTCCCGGACCATAAGCACCACGGCCAAAACCACCAGCAAAACCAGCATTACCAAACTGATCATATGAAGACCTCTTGGCCGGATCGGACAAAACCTGATATGCTTCATTGATCTCCTTGAACTTTTCCTCATCCTCCTTTCCTCCACCCTTATCAGGGTGGTATTTGTGAGCAAGCTTTCTATACGCCTTCTTGATTTCATCAGCCCCGGCATTTTTTTCAATACCCAAAATTTTGTAATAATCCTTCGCCATATTTTTCTTCAACAAAAAACTTATTGGTCAAAACCAAACATACAGTCAGAAAAATTCATGATTGACCAATTGTAAAAATTATTCTTATTCATTTGATTTTTTAGCGAATAACCTGTCCTAAGCGCCTATATAGTAGCGTCCAAAGAGCAACGAGTTTTATGAGTAAAAAATCAAATGAATAAGAATAATTTTTACAATTGGTCAATCATGAATTATATCAATAAAACCTATACAATTTCTTCACCCGTATTAGCATCTATAGTTATATTCAAGTCATCCTCTGTATCAATTGAAGAATATGTAACATACCATGCTAAATTTTGATCGTCAGCCATCGATAACATTTGTGATACCTGGTAATTCGGATAATCTTTCCTAAACTGGTATCCACCCAATATATCCGCCTTTTCCAATGCCTCCGCATACGTCACCTGCCAATATTTCAAAGGAATCGGCTTAACCCCCGACTTCAACACATAATCCTCTCGAAAAATCAAAGTGCGGGTATACAAACTCATATCCCCCCTGGATATCTCGATTGACCAGTAATACTCCGGTCTCAAATCAGATGTATAAATAAATTTATCAACCGCCTCTGTGTCCTCAAGAGAATTTGTATACCTCGATGACACCAACAACAACAAAGCATCTGACTGCCAATCCAAAGCCAAGTCATTGGCCAAATTAAACAAATCCTTTGCCTTGGTCAAAACCGCCTGCTGATTATCCACCTTATACAATCCTTCCAAATCCCCCATATTCTCTTCCACTATTACTTCCCCCTCAGTCACCTCCTCGGCCACCTCTTCTTCCATCGCAATACCCTCCTGGCTATCATCCACAGTTTTCTCACCACCAAACCAAGTACAACCACCCAAGACCAACACACTGCTCAGTAATACCACCACCAATATTTTTTTCATATTATACATTCCCTCTTTATAAATGTTTATACATCAATACAATTGTATCAGAAAAAAATATTATACACATAAACTATTTACTCTTCTGCTTACTATCTTTTTCATCATCCTTTTTTTCTCTAGTCTTTGTCTTTACATCAACTACTGTTTCCTCTTCGTCCTTTTTATCATCTTCACCCTTTGAAGACTGTTCTTGCTTATACATTGCTGCTCCCACTTTTTGCACCGCTTCACTGAGTTTTTCATTGGCCTCCTTGATTCTATCTACCTCCAAAGCTTCCTTCAAATCCTCCAGTTCTTTGATTTTATCTTCAATATCTTTCTTGTCTTGTTCCGACACCTTGTCACCAAAATCTTTCAAAGTTTTTTTGGCACTATATATCAACTGTTCAGACTTATTCTTCTCTTCAATCACCTCTTTTTTCTGTTTATCATCTTTGGCATGCGCCTCTGCCTCCTGCTTCATCTTCTCAACTTCCTCATCAGACAATCCGCTCGAACCTTCAATCACAATCTTCTGCTCCTTGCTGGTCGCCTTGTCTTTGGCAGTCACATTCAAAATGCCATTTGAATCTATATCAAACGTAACCTCAACTTGCGGCACCCCGCGCGGGGCTGGTGGAATCCCATCCAAAATAAACCTTCCCAATGATTTATTATCCACCGCCATCTCTCTTTCACCTTGGACTACATGAACTTCAACTGATGTTTGATTATCCCCCGCCGTGGAAAACACCTGGCTGGCTTTGGTGGGAATAGTGGTATTTCTCTCAATCAACTTGGTGGCCACTCCGCCCAATGTCTCAATCCCCAAAGACAAAGGTGTCACATCCAGCAATAATATATCTTTGACATCACCACCCAAGACTCCACCTTGAATTGCCGCTCCCATCGCCACCACCTCATCAGGATTAATACCCTTATGCGGCTCTTTGCCAAAAAACTCTTTGACCTTCTGTTGCACCATGGGCATTCTTGTTTGACCCCCCACCAGCACCACCTCATCGATATCTTTAGCCGCTAATTTTGCATCCTTCAATGCCTTTTCACATGGCACCAATGTACCCTCAACCAGATCGCCGGTTATTTCCTCCAATTTTGCCCGAGTCAATTTGACATCCAAGTGTTTTGCCCCATCAGCTGTATTGGTTATAAAGGGTATATTGACCTGACTCTCAATTGTAGAGGATAATTCAATTTTTGCCTTTTCGGCCGCATCTTTAAGCCGCTGCAAAGCCAACGGATCTTTCTTCAAATCAATCCCTTCTGATTTTTTGAATTCACTCGCCAGATAATCAATCACGACTTGATCAAAATCATCACCTCCCAAATGAGTATCACCATTTGTTGCCAACACTTCAACCGTATCATCGCCCACTTCCAAAATAGAAACATCAAAAGTACCTCCACCCAAGTCATAGACCACAATCTTCTCATTCTTTTTCTTGTTCAAACCATATGCCAACGCAGCTGCTGTTGGTTCATTGATAATCCTTTTGACATCCA
Organism: Patescibacteria group bacterium; assembly: GCA_018814055.1. Taxonomy (GTDB): domain Bacteria; phylum Patescibacteriota; class JAHJAL01; order JAHJAL01; family JAHJAL01; genus JAHJAL01. The sequence continues at coordinate 417 of JAHJAL010000003.1, read as the reverse complement.
ATCCGGCAATCTTACCAGCATCTTTGGTTGCTTGTCTTTGTGAATCATCAAAATAAGCCGGTACAGTAATCACCGCTTCTTTGACCTCCTCACCCAGAAATTCTTCCGCATCTTTTTTGAGTTTCTGCAATATCATAGCCGAAATCTCTTGCGGCGTGTATTCCTTTCCATTCATTACCACCACTACTGAATTACTCTTTCCTTTCTTGATTTGAAACGACATTGTCTTACTGTCTTTCTGCACTTCATCATCCGAATACCTCCGTCCCATAAACCTTTTAACACTATAAACCGTATCGGTCGGATTGGTAACCGCTTGCCTTTTGGCCAATTGTCCCACCAATCTTTGCCCATTTTTATCAATCGCCACCACCGAAGGAGTAGTCCGATTACCCTCGGCGTTCGTTATAACAGTTG
>JAHJAL010000095.1 GCA_018814055.1 Patescibacteria group bacterium | reverse complement strand
TGCTTTCATAATACCGATATTATCATAAGTAGGGTCATAATTTTTAATATACTTATCTTGATCTACAAATTTTTCATTAGCTTGTGTTACAGTTGGTTTATTTTCAGAATTATTAACTATGTCCTAGGTATTTTGGGTTTAATATCGGTCATCATGCTTGTCACTAGCCCGATAATTATGGCTATAAACCACCAAAACAAAAAAATAGTTAAAATATTCGGCATAACTCTAATTATCAGTATAATTATCATGGTATTTACCTTTGTAGCTTATGCTGTTCTAGTCGCTCGATCAGCACCGCCACTTAGTCCTCTTCCAATAAATGGAGTTATAACCACCCCATAAACGACCAGACTAGAACAATATTTCTATGCTTGCATTTACCAAACAATACAAATCAATTATCATCTTTATTTCCCTAATCTTGGCCATTCTATTATTGGGCCTGTATTTCTTCATCACCCGCTCATCATCGACCACTATTGCCTTTCCACTCAATCATCAGCAATTAGTCTTTATTGAAATCGATAATGATGAATTAACCAACCATCTCAACGAAATCATTTCCCAAAACCCGGACCAGTACCAAACAACCGATGACAAAAACCAAGCTGGCATCATCATCGATTACGAAACAAATCCAAACACCACAATATTGTTTTCCGAACCTCTGGTTGCCATCGTCAATCCCCAAACAATTATTGATAATATATATCTTGACCAGTTAATGGAGATTATCAACCAAAACCACCCTGATTACAATCAAATCATCACGTCCTCAAAATATCGAGATATTCTTTCTAAATACACGGATATTGCCAGCGAAGACTTTCTGGTTGAATATGATTATCAGCAAATTATTGATCAAATAAATTTGCGACCGGATCTAATTGGCTTTATTCCGTATTGCGAATTGTCAGTTAGCGTTCGCCCTTTATCTATTGACGATATCTCAGCTCTCAAAAATCCACTCGACTATCCACTGCAAATCAACACATACGTCTTATCAGACGATCAAACAAAGCTTGAACAATTCTTAGGTCTAATCATTCCCCTACCTGAAATAAAGCCTCCCACCAACATTCTCGGAGTCGGAGACATTATGATGGGACGATATGTCGGCGTTAAAATATCTCGCTCCGGTGATAACACCCATAGTTTTGAATATGTTTCGGATTATCTAAGTAAACCGGATATCACCTTTGCGCAGCTCGAAACCCCAATTAGTCCCACCACTCTCACTTCCGAAGGTATGATTCTAATTGCCCAACCAAATACTATTGATGGACTAATTGAATCAGGTATTGATATTGTCTCAATTTCCGGTAATCATTTCGGCGACGCCCTGCGGGATGGTATGGAAAACACTTTCAATATCTTGAAAGAAAACAATATTTTATATATCGGTGCCGGCCGCAATGAAACAGAAGCCTTTGATTTTGAAATCATTAAAAAAAACAACACCAAATTCGGATTCATCACTTTTGTAAACATCATGCCCTCAAGTTATGGCGCCGAGGGTGATATTGCCGGCTCGGCCTGGGTTGATTTTGATTCCGATTATGACCTAGCCCGAGTCCAAGATTCAATTCAAGCTGCCAAACAAAATTGTGATATCTTGATAGCCGGTTTTCACTGGGGAACTGAATACACCCCTCATCCCACCACCAACCAAGTCAAATTTGCCCACGCTGCCATCGACTCTGGTGCTGACCTCATCATCGGCACTCACCCCCACGTTGTCCAGGCTGACGAAATATATCAGGGCAAATACATCATTTACAGTTTAGGCAACTTTATCATGGACCAAATGTGGTCAACCGAAACCACCGAAGGAGTATTGCTAGATATATACGCCAACCAGGAGCAGATCATCTCAGTCGACTTAACCCCCACCCAAATAATTGATTATTCCCAAGTCAAAATAATTTCCAAATCCCAAGGCCAACATACACTACAAAGAATTTGGGACGCCAATCAATCATTGTCACAATAAATGAAATATTCAAGATACATTTTTGCTTTGGCCCTTCTCTTTCTGTTGCTGAGGCCAACTCAGGCAGCCATGACGGATAGTGTTCAACCCATTTATAATTATCAATGGGTAAGTCAATCAGACTATCCGAATATTTCCCAATCAGACGAAGTAAATTTGTCTCTCAAAATAAGAAACACCGGAAATCAAACCTGGTACAAACAAAATCAATACCCACTGCATTTAGGCACGGCTAGATCGCTTGATCGGCCTAGTGCATTTAAGTACTCCTCATGGTTAAGTGACAACCGTCCAGCCGCCATGCAGGAAGACCAAGTTGACCCAGGCGAAACAGCTACTTTTGAATTTACTATCAAATTTGACAATAGCCAAACAGATACTTTAAGTCAGTGTTATCAAGAATATTTTACCCCAGTCATTGAAAATTTAACATGGATGCCGGACCAAGGAATATATTGGAATATATGTGTTCATTTAGACGCATCTTCCGTATACTCCTTGAAACAATACCCCGTTACCAAGATTATTGATGGAGATACCATAAAAGTCGAGTATGACGATAATATTGAAAGTATCAGATTAATCGGTATTGACACTCCGGAAATTGCCAATTCCGGTATTCCCGAGCAGTGTTTCGCCACTGAGGCCACATTGGAAATAACAGAATTAATCAAAGACAATAACGTGGTTCTGATATCCGACCCCAATTTACCCGATCGGGACATATATCACCGTTTATTACGCTATGTTTACCTTCCTGACGGTACCAATATCAATCTCGAACTAGTCAAGCGAGGGGCCGCCTACGAGTTTACATATAACCAAGTTTACAACCAACAGTTAGATTTCAAACAAGCTCAAGATACTGCCCGACAACACCAAGCGGGACTTTGGCATCCCCAGAAATGTAATGGAATAAAATATCCCCAAGCCGACCCCGATTCCTTTCAATGTGATTGCTCCAAAACATGTGATCTGATCGATACCTGCCAGGAAGCGTACTTTCAATTTACTGAATGCGGATGTATTTACCGAGATGCCGATAATGACCGGATACCCTGCGAAAAGCTATGCCTTAATTAAGTTCTTGACAAATCCTAGTGAATCATTCTATAATAACCATACAATTTATTTCACATTTACTTCTTAAAAAATTCCTTGAATCAAAGGAATTAAATTTATGAGAAAAGTCAACAAACGTTCTCGACAATTGCGCCATCACAATTCTGGAGCCAATACCAATAGTTACTTTTCCCGGATAAAAGAGTTTATAAGAAATATTTTTAGTCGATCATCCAAGTCATTTACCATTGATCACAGGGAAGATCGTTATGAGGGATATTCTTTACCAAACAAACAACCTCGTGCCGGTCAATATGTCAGACTAAATCTAATCAAAAAATACGTTACCCACGCTGGGCTCATAGCGGTGGCTGGTTTTACTATTCTTTCCAATAGTTGCTTTGGCCAATATTGCAACGAGTATTCACAAGGTGACAATATCGCTCTAGCCAGTGCCAACCGTGAAAGAAAGGATATCATCGAAATTGACGTATCAGCCGGTGAATCCACTTCTCAAGTCGTAGACAGCGCAGAAATAGACCAAATTGCCTCTACACTAGCCAAATACACCGCCTCTGATTCCAAAAAGGAATTGATTGACCGCACCATCCAAGAAAAAAATCACCAGGACGATTCCGACTTTGCTATCATCCAGAACTCATTTTTGGACAAAGTCAACTCACCGGTAACAACTGTATCCGATGCTCCCCGCCAAAACGTCATTATGCACATTGTCAAAGGTGAAGAAACTCTCTGGTCTATCGCCGATAAATATCAAATCTCGACTGATACCGTCCGCTGGTCCAATGGCATGGATGATAGCGGTATCATTATTGAAGGCCAGGAACTATCTATCATGCCGGTCAACGGAATCTACTATACCGTTTCTGACGGCGACAGTATCTCCTCGATCTCCGAGAAATACAAAAGCGACTTGGACGATATTCGCAAATGGAATGATTTTGACACTGAAGACCTCTCGATTGGTCAAAAAATTATCCTTCCGGGAGGTAAAGTGCCCCCACCACCAAAACCTCAGGTTCCCGTCTACACCACACCTACCAACAACTACACTTACAATTACCAACCCGATAGTGTCTCCACCGCCCCCCCAGGTGGCAGTGGCAGCGGCCAATTTGGCTGGCCCACCGCCGGCATGACCATAACTCAGTATTTTGGATCAACCAGCTTCAATCCTTGGCATACCGGTATTGATATCGACAGCCGATCCGGATGGGACATATACGCCTCCGACGGTGGAACCGTAGTTACGTCAGTTTATGGTTGGGGCGGCGGCTATGGCAACCATGTTATTATCGATCATGGCAATGGCTACCAAACCATGTATGCCCATCTTTCATCACCCGACGTCAGTGCCGGCCAGTATGTCTCCAAAGGCCAACGCATAGGAACCATGGGCTCAACCGGTTGGTCAACCGG
>JAHJAL010000002.1 GCA_018814055.1 Patescibacteria group bacterium | reverse complement strand
GCGAAATAGAGTTTAGCAAATACAATTTTGTTTCGATGTTGAGCTGCAGAGCGTTGACGAGGGCAAAAGCCAGGAGCATGAAGATGGCCATGATATTGACCACAAAAAGAGTATCGCTCCAAAGCTCGCCAACACCGTCGAGGTTGTATGGAAGATGTATTGATGAATCGATGACCAGTGTGGCAATATCACTGATGATTAGTATAACTCCCAGCCACTCGGTGATACGTTCGCCGATGGCGGCGATCAAGTTGGGAATTGATTCGAATTCGATGTCGAAAGCGGCGGCGATTTGCTTGAGCATCTTGAGGGCGTCGGTGTTCAGCAGGTACAATAGTGAACCAAGGAGATTATTGACTAACATTTTTCGTTCAATATTATATATATAAAATCATAATATTGTAACAAAAATGTTTGGGGTTTGTCAAGATAAATCTTGTTTTTTCTAAAATACTTTTTAATGGACGAGGCGATGTTTTTTCTATTGGATTAAACAATATCAGGTATTACATATATTGTAAAGGGTCCTTATCTTCAAAAAAGACAATTATATGGGATAAATTGTCTTTTGGCTGTTCGAAATTAGGTGAGTTCGCGTTTATTTCTTGATTATGGAAGTAACAACGAAGTTTACAACCAGGGCGGCAGCTAGGATAAGGACCAGCCCAATAATGGACATAGTAATGGTGCTGGTGGCTTTTTTGGTTTTTTCGGGATTGCCGCCGGAGGTGATGTATTGATATCCGCCGATGACGGTAAAAGCGATAGCAATAAGTCCGGAAAGAATCAGCGCGGTTTGGATGACATAGGTAAGTAGTGTGTATATATCGACATTTTCTGTATTTTCGGCAAAAGGGTTTAGTTTGCTTAATTCGTCGGAGAAGTTGAACTCCGCCCAGATGTAGAGTGGTGTGATAGAATTTTGAAGAAAATTGCTCAATGAGATGATTTATAAAATTTATAGGGCATTGATGACAGGGTTGATATCTGATACTTCTGTGCCAAAGACGGCGGTTTGGACAGTGACTACGATAGCATAGGCGGCAAAAATAATTACCAGACCAATAACGGCGTTGAACAAGGTTTTGGTGGCTTTTTTGGTTTGTTCTTCATTGCCTCCGGCAGTGATGTAGTTGAATCCACCGATGATGAGGTATATGACAGCGACCAAACCGGCGGCACCAAGGATGTAGTTGATGATTTTGAAGGCCAGATTTTCCACATTGCCGAGGTAGCCGGTACGTGTAACTTCAGAGGAAACGGTAGCGTAAACGGGGAGGGTGTAAAATAGGAGGGTGTAGATAGTCATGATGGCAATAGAGCATTTACTGACTAATTTTTTCATTGTTTACTCCAAATAATTAAATACTAAAATAAATTATAAATTAATTTTGAGTGCTTGTTTTATTGTTACATATATCGCGTAGGCGGCGAAGACTAGAATTAATCCGACTGTGGCATTGGTAAGTGTTTTCATAGCTTTTTTGGTTTGTTCTTCGTTGCCGCCGGCAGTGATATACTGGAAACCGCCGACAATGATAAACGCGACCGAGACAAGTCCGGCAATGCTAAGTATGTAGTTGGTGATAGTGATAATCAGTGCTTCGATATCGGCGTATTGTTCGAAAGGATCGGGAATGTCTTTGGGGCCTTGCGGATCGCCGGCCAGGGCGATGGCGGGGATTAAACTGGTCAGAAAGATGTAAAGGTAAGTTAGTTTCTTTGACATATTGAATATACTTGTCAATTATTAGGATAAAAAAATATTTGGTTTCTGGCAAGGGGAGAAGTGTTATTCAACTTTGAGAACGGTTTTGATGGTTCGCAAAATTATGGCGGCGGCCAGGACAAGTACAAAGCCAATGATGGCGCTGGTTACTGCTTTTTGGCCTTGTTTGATTTTTTCTTCATTGCCGCCGGCGGTGATATACAAGAAACCACCATAAATGATATAAGCGACCAGAACTATACCGGCAAAAGTGTAAGTGAATTCAAAGATTCGAAATATTAGATCGTAGATGTTGGTGTTTCCGTCTTTCCAGGGGTTGATGCCCTCGATGTTGCTGCGGATTTCACCGAATATGTCGGTGGCAAGTATGTTGATTGGTTGGGAGATGAGTTTTTGAAGTTGCATTTAGGGTTTTTTAGTTTTTGATTATTGATTGATGAGAGAGTTTTATCGGTTGAGTTCGGTGAGCTGTTTACCGACCAGTTGCTGGAGGAAGGTGTTGACGATGATGTAGGCGGTGAGGGCGATGACGAAGCCGACGATGGCGTAGGTGAGGGTGGTGCTGGCTTTTTTGGTTTGTTCGGGATTGCCGCCGGCGTATATGTACATGATGCCGCCATAGATGATGAAGATGACAGCGACGAAGCCGGCCAGGCCGATGAGATTGGATCCCAGGTAGACAACGAAGCTGAGAATGTCTTCGAATTTGAGTTCACTGGAACATTTGTCAAATTTATATCCAAATAAAGTTAGTTTTGAACAATTGTTGGCAAGGGTGGTGATGGAAGAATATAAGGATTTGTAAAATATGTTTGTTGGCACGGTAATAAATATGAATATAAATTTTTTTAAAATTAAGCCAGTTTAAGCCAAATTTTGATACTATTGATAATGAGTACGCCGGAGAGGGCGATGACAAGGCCGATGATTGAACCGGTCAGGGCTTTTTTGCCGGTTTCGATTTGCTGTTCGTTGCCCTGGGAGGTGACGAGTAGGTAGCCGGCGTAGATGATATATATGGTAGCGACAAAGCCGGCGATGGAGAGTAGGAATGAAATGGTATTGGCCAGAAAGGGGGCGATCTGTTCAAACAGCGTTCCTTCTTTTTTGCCGCCAAAGAAGTCAACCAGATAGTCATCCGCTAGAACTGAGGCGGGGGTAAGCAGCCAGATTAAGCTTATTGTGCTTATAAAAGATTTTTTATACATGTAATATTTAATAAAGAAGAGTTTCTGGGTCGATGGTGTCGGGATCGAGCGGGCCAAAGGAGTGTCCCTCGACGATTTGGGGGGAGATGATACGTAGAATTGTATAGGCGAGTACCAGCAGAGCCAAGCTGACCAGAGCGGAGATGATTGTGTTGCGGCCTTTGTTGATGGCTTCGGGATTGCCGGAAGAGACAATCATCTGGTATCCGCCAAAGACTACCATGATGATGGAGATGCCGGCGATGAGCCAGATGGAGAAGATATAGAAATCTTGAACATACTTGGCAAGAGATCCTTTGGTGGTGCTGCCGCCGGGAAAAGGCGCTCTTAATTCATCAGCTGCAATCGTGGTGATACCGCTTGCAATAGACTGGTTGGTGTTGGTGGCATGGGTGAGTGTAGGAAGTAGAATCAATAGAGCGAAAAATATAGCCAGCAAGTAAGTTTTGAATTGATTTATCATAATTGTTCTTCTTTGGCTTTGATCATCATGGCGGTTACGTCGTTTTGGGCTTTGTTGATGGCTTCTTCAGAGGGGATGCTGTTTTCGGTGACATCATTGATCATGTTGTAGATAACTTCATCTACTCGGGCGGCATCAATTTTGTAAAAAGATTTGGCATAAAATGCCTGGTGGTTGAAGGTACTGGCTGAGTCTTTGGCTTTTTGTCGAAGAGAGGTGGGACTGCCGGTACGGGTATTGTATGATTGATTGTCAACGATATAATTTAGAAAATCCCAAGCCCAGGCGGCGTTTTGGCTTTGGACACTGACTGTTTCACCCCAGTAGTTGGCATATGATACCGGATCGTCGGTGGTATAGATTTGGGGCAGGTTGGCGACTTTGTAGGAGAGGTCCGGATCTTTGAATTTGTCGATGGTGGGAATTTGGTAAGAATAATTGATAGTCATGGCCACCAAGCCCTTTTCAAATGCTTCGATCGATCCGACCAGGTTGGGGCTCCAGGTGTAATTCTCGTGGTTGGGGTTGGCAAAACTGGTATAAAAATCAAGTGAACTTTGGCCGGGATAGAAGTTTTCGCCGGTAGAGGTTTTGGTGGGGAGGGCAAAGGACGCGCTGGTACGGTCGGGGGAGGTCATGAGTGTATCATTTTGCAGCATGAGGGCGTAGAGTATGTCGGTGGCGCGGTTGATGTTGCCGGCAGTGCCCAGGGAAGCGCCTGACTGGTCTATAATTCCGTTGTTTATCTCGGTAACGGTTTGGGATTGTTCAATGAATTGTTCCCAGGTGGTGGGTGGAGAAAAGAATAAATAATCTTCCAGAATTCTGGGATTGTAAAACAGAGCCAGGGTGTCAACGGAAAAGGGGATGGCGTAAACACTGTCCTGATAGAAGAAATCTTCGTAAGCAACCTCAACGAATTTTTCGTGATATTGCTCGGTAGTCATGATTTCACCGGGGATGGGAGAAATAATTTCCCAATATTCCGGCAGCCAGTCGTTATGGATTTGAAAAATATCCGGTCCTTTGCCGGCAGCCAGTGCTTTGATGAGCCGTTCTTCGTAGTTTTCGTAGTCAACTTTTTTGTAGGTAATATTGATGGTGGTGTTGGTCTTTGCTTTCCAAATATCGGCGTATGTTTCAATAATAGGTTCCAATACTTCGCGGTCGTCGAATAATCTCCAGATAGTGAGGTTGACTTCACTGGGACAGGGTTGGCCGAAACAGGGATCTTCGGCGGTTGGTGGGGGCGGTTCGCCACAACCAGCGAGAAATGCTGCGGTAGGAATTATTATGAGCAAGCCGAGAATTTTGAAAAGTTTTTTTTGTAGGTTCATGATTGGTAAAAAAGACTAATAATTAAATATCAAGTGATCGGAGATATTTGATAAAGTCATGTTTGAGGTCCGGACGGTCGAGGGCGTATTCGACCGTGGTCATCAGGTAATTGAGTGGGTCGCCGGTGGTGTGCCAGGTGCCGTTGATTTCGGTAGCGACGTATGATTTGATTTGGTTGTGAACGCGCATGGCGTCGGGTAGTTGAATTTCGTTGTTTATTCCGGGAGGGGTTTTTTCCAGAATAGAGAAAATTTCGGGTTCAAGGACCAATCGGCCAATACTGGCGAGATTGGATGGGGCTTTGTCGGGATTGGGTTTTTCGATTATATCTTCGACAAAATAAACACCTTTATCTTTTTTGCCTTTGATAATGCCGTATTTTTTGGTTTCGGCTTTGGGTACGGGTGATACGGCCATGATTGAGGTTTGGTATTGTTCATAGAGTTCGCATATTTGACCGATACATGATGTTTTGGATTTGACGAGGTCGTCTCCATAGAGTACCGCAAAAGGTTCATCGCCGACAAAGGTTTTGGCTTGTAAAACGGCGTGTCCGAGACCGAGGATTTCTTTTTGTCTTATATAATGTATGTTGGCTAACTTTTCTATGTGTCTTAATTCTTTGAGAAGGTTTTCCTTGCCTTTTTTCTTGAGGTTGTAATTGAGTTCAAATGATTGGTCAAAATGGTCTTCGATGGCTCTTTTGCCTCGACCAGTGATGATCAGTATATCTTCAATACCGGCATCGACGATTTCCTCGACTATGTATTGGATGACAGGTTTGTCGATGATCGGAATCATTTCTTTGGGCATGGCTTTGGTGGCAGGCAGAAATCTGGTGCCGAAACCGGCAGCGGGAATGATGGCTTTTTTGATCTGGTAAGACATTG
>JAHJAL010000094.1 GCA_018814055.1 Patescibacteria group bacterium | reverse complement strand
CGAATCACAAAAATATTGATACTATATAAAAAGATAGACAGTAAATAAATTTATACATGCCCGAAGACCCAAAACAACTCGAAAAAATTATCAAAATCAAATTCAAAAACCCTGATTTGCTCCAAACGGCCATGACCCACCGCTCATATCTCAATGAGCATCCTCACTGGAAATACGATCATAACGAACGGCTGGAATTCCTGGGAGACGCTGTTTTGGAATTATCTGTTACGGATTATTTGTTCAATACCTACGACGATCCGGAAGGTGAACTGACCAACTGGCGCGCCGCCCTGGTCAGGGGAGTTACTCTAAAAGAAGTCGCCGACGATCTGCGGCTAGGTAAATATCTGTATCTCAGTCGCGGCGAAGAGCTTTCCGGCGGCCGACAGCGGGAATTGATTCTGGCCAACACGGTAGAATCATTGATCGGCGCTGTTTACCTGGACCAAGGATACACACTGGCCAATCAATTTATCCTCAAAAATATTGTCAGCAAACTCCCCAAAATTTTTGAGGATAAATTGTATCTCGACGCCAAAAGCCACTTACAGGAGAGATCCCAAGAGAAATTCGGCCAAACCCCCACCTATGAACTAGTTTCCGCCAGCGGCCCCGACCATGCCAAACAATTTGTGATGGCCGTCAAAATAGGAGATAATAAATACGGTGAAGGCAGCGGTAACAGCAAACAGGAGGCCGAACAAAATGCCGCCCAAGCAGCGCTGGAAAAATGGGAAAAAAATAATGAATAATTAATAATGAATAGTGAATAATTGACACCCGAAATTAATCATTATTGATATCAAATATTATTCATTGTTCATTATTAATTATTCATCATTTATGTCCAAAAAAATAATTATATATACTTCTCCCACCTGTCATCACTGCGATGAATTAAAATCCTGGCTCAAGGATAAAAATCTGAAGTATCAGGAAAAAAACGTCCTTCAAGACGAAAAGGCGCGCGATTATATCTTCAAAAAATCACAACAAATGGGAGTGCCCATCACAGAGATCAAAGACGACGATGGCCAGGAAGATCTAATAGTGGGTAATCAACATGAGAAGATAGGTGAGATACTAAACGTCACATAATCAATTGTTTATCAACCTTAACTAAAACATTATGCAAAACACCAACAACTGGCTTGTAGCAATAGTAATCGTAGCTCTACTTAGTGGCGGTATTTACTGGGTCTACAATGCGCAAAAAAATGATGTAGTGGCCAACGGCACCACTCCCACCAATACTCCTCCCACCAACACTCCACAACTATCCGAGCCAATATCAATCGACGATTGGACACTTGGGCCGGACAATGCCCAAGTACAATTAGTGGTTTTCGAAGACTACCAATGCCCCGCCTGCCGCAGCTTGAGCCCGATTTTTGAAAGTATGGTAGATAAATATCCCGGCCAAGTATCTTACACCTATCGCCACTTTCAACTAGATGGTCATCCGCTTGCCCTGCCTGCCGCCCTGGTAGCCGAAGCCGCCGGCGCGCAAGGGAAATTTTGGGAAATGCATAATTGGCTTTTGGCCAATAACATCGATCTTGACCAAGCGTATGAATACGCCCAAAACGAACTAGGTCTTGATGTAGAACAAATGAAGCAAGAGGTTGATAACGGCACTCACTTGTCAAAAATCAATGGCCAAAAACAGTCCGGAGTTACTTCCGGCGTAACCGGCACCCCCTCACTATATTTAAATGGAAAACTGCTGGAATGGGAAGCGACGACAGATGTTGAGAATACTGTAATGAACGCGCTGCAATAAAAAACATTCAAAAATATCCCAAAACATGCAAAAACATTGAGACAGTATAACTATTGTTTTTGCATGTTTTGGGATATTTTTGAATGATTAATCTCATTCTATGTTTCTAAATATTCTAGTCGTAATCATCGTCCTCATAGTCATGCTCATCGGCCTAGTTGGTGAAGTCCTGCCGGTAGTGCCAGGCATGATTTTGATCTGGCTGGCAGCTTTGGCCTATGGCATATACGATGGATTTGAAAATTTGAGTTTATATACCATAGTATTTTTAATATTATGCTGGCTCATCGCCTCTTTGGCTGACGTATTGACCACCTGGCTTACCACCAGACACATAAACGTCAGTTGGTATGGCATTTTGGGAGCATTGGTTGGAGCGATTATCGGCTTCATCTCTTTTGCTTTTTGGGGAATGATCTTGGGAATTATGCTCGGTGCTTTTGCCGGTGAATTCTGGTACAAACGTCAAGCCCTGACCGCTATCAAGGCCTCCGCCGCCGCCATCATCGGTTTTGCGCTTGGTAGCGCCCTCAAAATATTCATCGCTATTTTTATGATATTGGTATTT
>JAHJAL010000017.1 GCA_018814055.1 Patescibacteria group bacterium | reverse complement strand
ACCGAATTTTTTGGCCATTTCCAGCCCCGACTGATCATTGGAATGAAAAATAATATCTTTTTTTAGGGTTGGTGATTGGTTGGAAAATTCTTTGAATTTTTTGGTGGTAAACAATGATGAAGTGGCCGGTACAACCAAATTGATGGTTTTTTCCTTGCTTCTTTGGATTTTATTGACAATATCAATTACTTTGTCATCCGGCTCAACATATAAAAATTTTTTCATAATGCCCTCATTTTTAAAATTTGAGATAATTTTTGTAATTTTTTTATTATGTCCTTAGGGCTTGGGTAAATTTTCTGACCAGCTCCTCATAGGGGTTCATTGAATTTTTGATATTACGGGTAATATTTGCCAAAGCCAAAGCGTCAATTGTATTGCTTGATGTTACCTGAGTTGTTTGGTCAACAATGTTTTCGATATCGATTGGATGAATCCGGGAAATTTTTAGAGATTTGACATTGGTAATTTCGGTGTACCAGTTTGTCTTGAGAATATTGTCTATTTGAGGTAAAGCAGAACCATCACCACAGTAATAAATATAACGGGGAAAGCTTGGCAGGTTGAAAATTTTCATTTGGCCGGCAAGAGTATCAATCCAATCTTCGGCAATGGGGGTGAGTACCTCATTAAATTGACTCTCTGTGCTTGCCGCCAGTAAATCGTTGGTATAGTCATGGAGGTATTGGTGAGCTTTGACCGGTGAGACGTCAAGTATCTTGGCCAAGGCCTTGCTGAAATTTATTACGCCATAGTCGAAACTTAGAGTTTTTTCCAGTAAGCCGCCTTGAATTATTGTTAGGTTGGTAATGTCACTTTCAATATCTATTATTGCGCAGTTCTTGTACTGATAATCGCTGGTAGCGTCAAAAGCTTGATAAAGAGCATATGGTTTGTAGATGATATTGGCCAGATCCAGTTTTAGTTCATCAAATACTGACTGCAGTGCCGAAATTTGGATTAAGGGCGCAAAAGATGCATAAAAATTGATTGTCAGTTGCCGACCACTAAAATCGAGAGGATTTTTGACTTCATGGCCATCAATAAAAACTTGCAGTATGGCGGCATTTACCAGTTCGTATTTGTCAGAATTGGGTATTTTTGATTTGGTGGAAGTTTGAATAGATTTGAAAACGCCTTGCAGTTCGGCAGATGTGATTTTTTGATTGGGTTTGGGTCGATTGTGCAGCGCTTTGGTAATAAAACTTGTAATCAAGGGGCTACTGATACCGGCGATTACTTTTTGAGGCCGGAAGCCGGACATTTGCACTGCCTGGTTGATTGGTGAGTCAATTTTGGTGGCGACGGAGTTGATATCGAGTATTTGACCGTGCTTGATATGGTGAGGACCTATATTTTCACGGGCGTAACCGGTTATGTATCCCTTTTTTTCTTCGATAACGTTCTTGATTATGAGGCAGGTGACGAAGTTACTATCGATATCCAAGACAATATATTGATCTTGTTTGGGTTTTGGAGATTTTGACTGAAAGAAGGATAATAATCCCATCAGAAAAAAATATTCAATAAATTCAAATTTGTTTGCTGATAATATTATAACAAATTAATTGATTGATAAATTTATGATTATTGTTAATTCCTGGACCCCCAATCCCTGACGCTCGTGCTTCGCTTGGGGTTGAGGATGACAGTGGCCTTTATTCGTCGGATACCGGCGGAGGAGCTTTCTTCTTTGATTATTTTGAAGGAACCAATATTTTGACTATCTTTGATGTGGGGACCGCCGCATATTTCGGTGGAATAAATTTCACCTGTTTGTTTGTTTTGGATAGTGTATACGGTGACCTTGTCGCCGTATTTGTCGGCAAAGAGACCAAGAGCACCTTTGGCGAGAGCTTGGTCAAGGGCCATTTTTTCTTTGATAATTTCTAAATCCCGGCTGATTATTCGATTGACTTGGGTTTGGATTTCGTCAATTTGTGCGAGAGTTAATTTGCCGGGATGAGAAAAGTCAAAACGGAGTCGTTCGGCGGTGATATTGCTGCCTTTTTGTTCGACGTGACTGCCTAGTGTTTTTCGTAAAACCGAGTGAAGAATGTGAGTCAAAGAGTGATATATGGTAGTTATCTCGGAATGATCGGCCAAACCACCCTTGAATTTACCTTCAGTGGCCTGTTTGGATAACTCTTGGTGTTGTTGGTATGCTTTTTGGTATCCCTTTATATCGACTTTGATATTTTTTTCATCTGCCAGTTCTTTGGTTATTTCGATCGGAAAACCGTAGGTGTCATATAATTTAAAAGCTAGTCGACCGGATAAGACTTGTTTGTTGGGATCTTTGATCTTTTGCTTGATTTGTTCTGCTGATTTATTGAATTCCTTGATGCCTTTTTCTAATACTTTTTCGAATCTAACGGTTTCTTTGACAAGCTCGTCGACAATAAAATTTTCGTTTGTTTTTAGTTCGGGGTAATAATCTATATATGGATAATCAAAATTTTTGCCGTTGATTAATTCATGGGTTAATTTCTTGAATAAATCTTGATAATCTTTTATTTCTAGATTTCTCATGCGCCGGATGGCGCGGCGAATGACTTTGCGCAAGACATAACCATGCTCGAGATTGGAGGGGGTGAGTTTTTCGGACAAAAGAAAAATAGCGGTGCGGGTGTGGTCGAGGATAATTCTTTCGGACTTGATATCTGTTTTTTTCGTGTGTTTTTGGAGGATGACGTTTAAGGGTGTAAAAAGCTCCGTCTCATAAATAGATCTTTTTTGGTTCAAAACCATAACCAATCTTTCAAAGCCAAGGCCGGTATCAACATTTTTTTGGGTCAATGGTTCGTATTTGCCAGCTTTGGTCTTGTTGTATTCCATAAAGACATTGTTCCAGATTTCCACCCAGCGATTATCAATGGGATCGAATTTTTTGGGAGCGGGATTGTCTTCATCTATCCAATAAAAAATTTCTGTGTCAGGACCGCAGGGGCCGGTTTGACCGGCAGGCCCCCACCAGTTATCATCTTTGCTCAAAAAGGCAATTTTATCATCCTTGATACCAATTCGGCGCCAGATGTCGGCGGCATCTTCGTCTTTGGGGGCATCTTCGTCACCGGCAAAACAACTCACGGCGATTCGATTTGGGTCCAGCCCGAGCCATTTTTTAGTTGTTAGAAATTCCCAGCTCCAATTTATAGATTTTTCTTTGAAATAATCGCCAAACGACCAATTCCCCAGCATTTCGAAGAAAGTGTTGTGGATAGTGTCCCCTACTTCCTCTATGTCAACTGTGCGAATGCATTTTTGGACATTGGCCAGACGTTTTCCGGCCGGATGGGGCTGGCCGAGCAGGAAAGGCACCAATGGATGCATGCCGGCAGTGGTGAAAAGTACCGTGGGGTCGTTTTCGGGGATTAGGGGAGCGGAAGGGATTATAATATGGCCTTTGGTTTCGAAGAATTGGAGGAATTTTTTTCTTATTTCAGATGGTTTGTTCATAATATATTATCTTATATAATGGTTGTGGCGGAGATCCCTGGCCCTGAACGGTCGGGTACGACCTTCCGGTCTGAGATGACATCTAGTTAATTATATCAGTCAGCATTAATACATATATTATTTATTATTTTACCCTTTTGTCGTAGATTTTTGTAGTATTGGACAAGAAAAACCCCCCGAAATGAATCGGAGGGTTTTCTTTTGCAATATCTGATCAATTCTTACTTATGGAAAGTAGAATGATTAGGTATTGTTGTACCAGACGGTTGAATCTAGAGGTAGATTGTCAACCAAGTGGCTGTTGATATAGTCGGCGGCGGTGCCATTGTCGGTAGCTGGTCGGCCATAGTCAGAGAAGTCAGACCAGATAAAGACGGTACCGGCACTAGCAGCTAGTGTAGTGCGGTTAGCGTGGGCGCCAACTGGATTGGCAATGCGGATCGACAAACTGTCGCCGTCAGCATTACCGGTGACTGTACCCTTGAGCAAGAAGGTCTTACTGTCTGAAGAGGCAATCTTTCTCTTGGCAGCGTTAACGGTGAGACATGGAGCATCACTGTTATCGACTGTGTTGGAGATAGCGGTTGCGTTGCCTTCATGGTATAGAGTCCATCCATCCAAGTCAGCCGCTACAAATCCGGTAGCGTTGATATCGAAGCAGACTTTACCTACTTCAAGGTCGCCCTTTGGATCAGCAGAAACGGTGAATTTGTATAGGGTCTTGTCAGTGTAGCTACCCGCTTCAAAGTCATTCAAAGTAGTTTGTGTAACATGATTGACGACCGGTTTGGAGCGATGGATGTCGAATTCGTTACCATCAGCTTCAGTACCGGCTACGTGAGTAGCATACTGAGTTTTCTTTTCACCGGAAGCTGCGCCGAAGGCCTCAAATAAGACATCATCGTCAACTGAACCAAAGAGTTGGGTGTCACTGTAAGCGTCTTGAGTGATGTTGCTCGGACCAATGTGGTTAAACACAACCTTCAAGTCAACAAATAAGTCACCATTGTTTGGAACAGTCATGCCCGGGATGCTTTGGAATTTGGCGTTACCGGTGGTTACACTGTCATAACTGGTTGATTTTCGTTCGGTGCCATCCCATCCAATCCATACTTCCTTGACGGCTTTGTGGCCATTGTTGGAAGGATCAATGGTGAAGCCAAGATCATCGATGTCAAATGCTTCTCTTTGAGTTTCAAAGAGGAAGGTGGCAATTGTGATCTTGTCGGAATTTGATATGCTGCCGGTAGCCAAGATGTCTGCGTCAGGGGTT
>JAHJAL010000093.1 GCA_018814055.1 Patescibacteria group bacterium | reverse complement strand
CTTCTTTATCAATATCGTTTTTGCCCTATATGGTCTGGCCGTTTACTTTGGTTTTCCCGGCAACCTTTACAATGCCTCCCTGCCGCCGACCGATACTTTTTACTTCCTTTCACTGGGATTGCCGATACTCATTGGACTATGTTTTCATTATTCCTTCTTTCATTCCAAAGCCAAATACATAGTATTCACTTTGGTCATAATCGGCTTAGTCGTCGTTACCAATCTCATATACCCTTGGTCCGGTATCAATATAAAAGTAAACGACAATTACCAATGGTTTGATATCCAGAATACCACTCAAAACGAATTGCCGGCGGCGCTGCCCACCGACAACACCAATCAAAACTACCGCTTCGCGCATAACGATTCGCACATTGCCGTTTGGTTCAATTATGATTACCCGAATATTGCCCAAACTCGTGACTATTATTCACAGGCACTTTTGAATCAAAATGACAAATTTTGGTTCGAAAATGCCGTATTTGCGCTGGATAACAATTACAACGAAACCCAATATCTCATGGATTGGATGGCTGTCAAATGGTTCTCCGTGCAATTTCCCAATTTCAACTTTGACAAATTTGACACCCGCCCCGACCTATTTACCCATGTGTCCGACAATGGCAATCCCATCAAGGAAGAACGAATCGATGTATACGAATACAAAAATCCTCGCCCAATTATCGAGGCTACCAACGCCAAAACTATATTGGTCATCGGTGATGAAGCCAGTTACCGCAATTTACTATTGTCTTTGGCACAAACCGATCTATATAGCGACAAAATCATCCCCATCCAAGGCAATCAGTTTGTTGACCTGTATATTCTGGAAGATCTGCAAAAATATGATTCAGTACTCTTGTACAATTTTAGCTGGATAGAAAAAGAAAGAGCTTTTACCCTGCTTGATCAATACGTCTATCAAGGAGGACACCTTTTGATTGAGTCTTCATCAATTCTGTCCAAACCCGAAGGTGTCACCGCTTTCCTGCCGGCCCCGGTCAAAACTATCAACCCGGGTGAATTCGGCGAGAGCTGGAACTTTGAAGTAGGGGACGATCAAATAATTTTGGATGACGTCAACTTGGAAGATTTCGGGCCGGCAATTTACGGAGGAGACAAACCATGGGGCATGCTATATGCCGACGAAGAAAATCTGCGCGACAACGCCAAGTCAGTCCTCAAAAATCATGGTCATACTGTGATAGCCAGTATGGATCACGGCCAAGGTCGGGTTATGTGGAGTGGTCTAAATCTTTTCTATCACTTCAATAATTATCACTCTACCAGTGAAAAAAGATTAATAGAAAATATCATCGACGATCTAACCGGTGTGTCCAGTTCAGATTTCCAAAATCAACCGGGTGAAATATTGGATGCCCAGAAACGTCAAGTTGTGCTAGAAGAAGATAGCGACTACACCGGCATCCTCGTCAAAGAAAATTATTTTCCCAACTGGATGGCGTACTATCAGACCACTGATGGTAAGGCCCACAAACTTGACATTGATCCCTCCGGACTGGGAATGATGTATATCGATCTTCCGACCGACATTGAAGGTTCTTATACATTTTATATGAAATATCGCAAATCTTGGTTGGAATGGGTATTTATATCATTATCTTTGATCTACTTTATTTGGATGATTATCACTCATCTAGTCATGCCGGAACAAAAACCCGCCGAAATTTTAACCAAAAAAACAAATATAGAAAATAAAAATAAAAAAACAAAATGGAATCCAAAACATCGCAAGTACGAGAGCAAAAAAAGAAAATAATTGTCATTCCCACCTACAATGAGCGTGACAACATCTGTGAGTTAATCGAGGAAATCTTTCTCTTGGTTCCGGACATCTTCTTGCTGGTCATCGATGACAATTCACCGGACGGCACCGGACAAATCGTCAAAGACCTACAAAGACAATATCCCAAAGTTATACTAATCGAAAGATCGGGTAAACTTGGCCTGGGCACTGCCTACAAACTCGGTTTCAAATATGCGCTCGAACACAACTTTGACTACATCATGGAAATGGATGCTGACTTTTCGCATGACCCTGCTGTCTTGGAAAATTTCTTTCTAAATGTCGAAAAATACGATCTGGTCATCGGTTCCAGATACATCCGGGGCGGACGTCTGGTCAACTGGCCGTTGCTACGTTGGGCACTGAGTTACCTTGCCAGTTTCTATGTCCGCCTGATCACCGGTTTACCCATCAAAGACACCACCGCCGGCTTCAAATGTTTCAAAAAGGAAGTCTTGCAATCAATCAACTTAAACGAAATAATTTCCGAAGGTTATTCCTTCCAAATTGAAATGCATTACAAAGCCTGGAAAAACGGCTGGCGCATCAAAGAAATCCCCATCACTTTTGTCGATCGCTCCAATGGTATTTCCAAGATGAATAATAAGATTATTTGGGAAGCCATCTGGACGCCATGGAAACTAAAACTGGCGCCGATTTATAACTACATCCGCAAGGAAGGATTTAGGTTTGATTTGGAGGATATAGAGTTTTAATAAACATACTAAAACATTCACCATCCAGATGTTTTTGGATTTTTTAGTATGTTTTTGGATGTTTTTGGATATTTTTATAGTATGATATTAATGAGTATTGTTTATATTTGATAATTAAATTTTACGTGCGTCTATTATACATTTTCTCTCTTTTTCTATTGCTAAGTTTTGCAAACTTTGTCCCCACAATCACTTATGCGGCCGAATCCATGCAAGATACACTCGGTAATTCCAGTCCATCGGTTGACAGTAGTCACGATATCCAAGTTGAACTTGGCAATTTTTCCGCTATCACCAATGGCAGTATCAAAATAATTTTTGATACAAATTTTGATTTAACCGGTCTTGTCGCTACTGATACTTCCGTCAGCGGTGGAGATGTAACCTGGCAACCAGCCGTAATCGATACTCCCGGTAAATCAATCGTCGTTGCCTTTGTCGGCGACTTGGATCAAACAGATGGCACCATCAGTATTCAAGTGGGTAATGTAAATTTCATCAACAATCCTGCTGCTGTTGGTTCATATCCAGTGAACTTTTTTGTTCATCAAAACAACGACGGTACCGGCCCGATACTTTTTCAAAATACTGCTACCGTCGCCATCAACAATACTATCAATGTCCAAGCCGAAGTATCGCAAACTCTCACCTTTACCGTAACCGGTGTGGCATCTGGACAGACCGTTAACGGCGAAAATACCACTCTCGCCGCTGGCAATAATCTGATAAATTATGGCACTTTGAATGGAGCCAATACCGTGGTATCTGCTCAGGATCTGACCGTCAATACCAACGCCACTAGCGGATTTACCGTCACAATTCAAACATCTGCCAATCTCACCTCCGGGGCTGATACTGTACCTTATTTTCCGGCTACCAACGCCGCCCCCACCACCTGGATTGCCCCCGTTGAGGGTTCCGGCACCGAGGGGTATTGGGGTTATACTACTGACGATGCCACGCTGGGCACCGGCACCGCCGCCCGATTCATCGCCAACAAATGGGCCGGATTCTCCACCTCTCCTTTGGAAGTATTTTATCACGACGCCCCGGTCGATGGTACGGGCACCGGCACCGGCATCACCCGTGTCGGCCACCAATTGCAAATTACCAATTTTCAAGAATCCGGCACATATACCAGTACTATGACTTACGTTTGTACAGCCGTGTATTGATAAAAAGTATTGCGTAGTGAGTAGAAAATTATTCTAGTACTTATTGAAAAATATGGGATCTAAACTTTGGTTCAATATCAAATCAAACCTGGTTATCATTGGACTAGTTCTGCTGATTCCCATTCTCATATATTTGATCAACTATCATTTTCCGGCGGAAAATACCATTGAAAATCAATCCCACCAACTCTCCTACACTACCAGCCAGAATCCGGGCGAGTCCGCCATTGACGCCATGACCAATGTGGACCGTATCAAAAATTCCGACCCCACCCTCAAAAGTGAAAATACATTTTCCAACAACAAGCACATCAACAGTATTTCTGATGTGTTTTCTTTTTTCCGCCCCCGCACCGATACCGCCGAAAACGACTGGATCAAAGTTACCCTCGCCTCCGAAGAAAAATCATTATCCACCCGGATCAATCTCAAAGACCGGGCTTCCATCCAAAGCCACAATCAGGAGGAATATCTAAATATGGTCT
>JAHJAL010000092.1 GCA_018814055.1 Patescibacteria group bacterium | reverse complement strand
TTATGCTTCGAATGACGGGACAGGTAACCCGATTAATTCAGGAGATTTGATGATCGCGATAGTAGAAGATGTGACCGTCACCGCCACTGTTCCATCTTCATTAACTTTTGCAGTTAATGGTGTAACATCAGGTAATGCCTGTGCCAATTCCGGGGGAAATGCTTCGGTGACTTCAACGGGTGCAACTATTCCCTTTAGTACATATACCGGAGCAGCTACGAAGATAGCCTGCCAGACTTTGACCGTATCTACAAACGCGACCAACGGATATGTGATTACAGTGGAACAAGATCAGGATCTGACCAGTGGGGGAGCGGATACTATGAAACCTTTTGCCGGAACATATGCGGTGCCGATTGGCTGGACCACTCCGCCTGGGTCGGGCACCGAATCATATTTCGGATTTACGACCGATGATGATGATTATGGCGATTTTCAAACAGCTTTCTGGTCCGGTTTTACCCTGTCAAACAATCCATACAATATTGCTATAGAAACAGAGCCGGTAGCAGATGAGATCAATGTGATGTCATATCAACTGCAGGTGACTGATCTGCAGGAGGCGGGCATCTATTCCAACAATATTTCGTATATTGCGACGGCGGTGTTTTAAGAAATATATATAGTGAGTAAAGGTGTGGGGTAACTATCTTGTAACCAGTAAACAGGTTCGAACTTCGTGTATTGCACGGAGTTTTTTTAGAAATAGTAGAGTCTATTTATAGTTTCTTGTTTGATTTGGTATAGTTGAATTAATAAAATAGGAGGGTGGATGGAAGAAAGAACTGTAAGAAATATAGTCAAAAATGTTAATTTAATTCATAGGAAGAGATCGTCGATAACAGAAAAGGTGGCTGATGGATTAACTACTTTTATTGGTAGTTGGCATTTTATTGTAGTATTTGTGATGCTTAATTCTTTGTGGCTGACCTTGAATTCTTACTATTTGTTGTTTCAGCCGTTTGATCCGTACCCATTTATTTTTCTAAATTTGGTTTTGGCATTTTTGGCGGCACTGCAGGCACCGATAATATTGATGAATCAGAGTCGTCAGGATAAAAAAGATAGGTTGAGATCGGATAATGATTACCGGATTGATTTGCATTCGGAAAAGATGTTGGAAGAAATTAATGAGCGTTTGAAAAAAATAGAACGTGAAATGGTCAAGGAGGAGTAAAATTTTGTTCAGTACTAATAATTAATAATTATTTTTTTTAGGAGGTTTGAGATGAAGGGTTTTAATGTAAATATTGAAAAAGAAACGCTGGAAAATAGCGATTTTCGTCGGGTACTTTATACTGGTAAACACTGTCAATTAGTTCTAATGAGTTTGTGGCCGGGTGAGGAGATTGGTTTGGAAATTCATGCCGAGAATGATCAGTTTTTTCGTTTTGAAAATGGTTTGGGTAAGGTTTTAATCGATGGCAATGAATACGAAGTGGCTGACGGTTCGGCAATTTTGGTGCCGGCTGGCGCGGAGCATAATGTGATTAACGTTTCAACAACAGAAGAGCTGAAGTTGTATACCATATACTCGCCTGCTCATCATAAAGATGGGATAGTGCGTGCTACTAAAGATGAAGCGGAAGCAAATGAAGCTGAATTTGATGGGGTGACAACAGAATAGTCTGTTGTTCGATGGCGATATTTTAGTTAAGGGCAAAAAAAATGAAAAAAGTAAGCAAAACTAAAGCAGGAATTATTTTTGGCATTATAGCCGGGATAATTGATGTAATACCGATGATTTTTCAAAAAATGACCTGGGATGCGAATTTATCTGCTTTGTCATTATGGGTAGTTGCCGGTTTTATGATTTCAACCTCTAATTTGAAAATTAATAGTGTGTTCAAAGGAATTTTGATTTCTTTTCTGGTTTTATTGCCTGTTGCAATACTTATCGGCTGGAAAGAGCCATTCTCGTTAATTCCAATTTTAATTATGACTTTAATTTTAGGTGGTTTATTGGGTTATTTTATTGGTCGATTGGGGGAGAAATAATATGAAACAACAAAAGTGTTTTGATGACTATCCTTACTGGATAATACTTATTTCTAATTCTGTTTCAATTGCGATTTACCTTGTAGGGGCGTACATAATTTATCAATTGGGTAATATTTGGCTGATACTCTACTTGGTTTATATTTTTGGATTAGAAATTCGTTTGTTGAAAAGAAGTTGTGTTAATTGTTATTATTATGGGAAATTTTGTGCTTTTGGCAAAGGAAAAATATGTTCATTGTTTTTTAAAAAGGGAAATTCTCATAAATTTATCAGGGACAAGATTACTTGGAAAGATATACTCCCGGATTTCCTTGTTTCAATAGTCCCTTTATTTGCAGGAATAGTATTATTAATATTAGATTTTAATTGGTTAATGCTCTTATTAATTGTAATGTTAGTAATTCTTACATCTGTCGGCAGTGGTTTTGTTCGAGGCACATTAGCTTGTAAATTTTGTAAACAAAGAGAAATTGGTTGCTCGGCGGAACAATTATTCAATAAAGAAGGCAAAAAGTGAATATTGCAAAAATATTTTACAATCTGATAAAAAGTACAAAGAGAAAGTTGTTTGCTGACAGAAAAAGCGAT
The DNA here is from genome assembly GCA_018814055.1 of Patescibacteria group bacterium. Classification (GTDB taxonomy): domain Bacteria; phylum Patescibacteriota; class JAHJAL01; order JAHJAL01; family JAHJAL01; genus JAHJAL01. Next base: position 3,803 of record JAHJAL010000092.1, on the reverse strand, counting down.
TCCAATACTGTTTGGAATCTAAAGGATAAAAGCACTGTCGTTCTTTGATATACCACTTTTGTTTTGACTGAAATCGCAAAACACAATCTTATGAAACAAAAAGAACTGGTTGAAAAATTTCAAAATTTATGTAAAGCGGAACAAAATAATGGCGTGAAGAACATTCATTATTAAACATTGAAAGTATTTGGGAGGAAGTAATAATTAGTGAGAGGTGGACTAGGTCGTAACTATAAAACAGGTTCGAACGTCGTGTATTGCACGGAGTTTGGATTTTGAGAGCACGCTCTCTAAGGCGTTGAAAATATTTGAAGAAGAGTATGATGATATTGAGGATTTTGGTGATGCGCAGGAATTGATAGATATTTTTGAAGGACTGGATGTGCAATAATTTTTTTAAAAATTGTTCTGAGAGAGGAACTATTTGGTTCCTCTTTTTTATAATTTGATATAGTTGAGGTAATAGTATAATAATTAGGGAGTTATGAAAAAGAAATTAATTTATACAGCGATTGTGTTTTTTGCAGTCACTTTAATCAATATACCAGTTGCCAAGGCGGCTACTTTTGTAGTTGATACTACTTCTGATACGGCCGATGCCAATCCGGGTAATGGGACGTGTGCCGATGCTTCGGCCAATTGTTCTCTGCGGGCAGCAATTGAGGAAGCAAATGCATTAGCGGGGGTGGATATTATCACACTGCCGGCGGGGACTTACCTTCTAACTATTAGTCATCTTTCAATTACTTCTGACATAACAATAAATGGAGCAGATGAGCAAACAACAATTGTGGATTCAAATAATACTAATAGAGTTTTTGAAGTTAGTGACAATGCAAATTCTCCATATATCTATATAAATGACTTGACTATAACAAGATCGAGTTTGTATGGAATAAGAAGTTCATACAATTTTTCTGGGATGACAAGAACTTATTTAACCAATGTAATTGTGGAGGATTGTACTACTGGTGGCTTGTTTAATACAACAGAAACCAGTATGTATCTTGATCATGTAAAAGTCGTTAACAATAGGTGAACTGGAATTAACAATTACGGGTTGATGACAGTTGACTATTCGACAATTGATGGAAATGTGGCATCGGGAAATTACGGTGGTATATTGAATTCAGGTAATTTAACCATAAATACTTCTAAAATCAGTAACAATAGAGCAAATCAGTACGCTGGTATTTATAATACAACCCCAGTTGCTGGAACGATAAATATGACAAATTCTACCGTCAGCGGTAATATCTCCACTACTGGAGATGGAGGAGGTATAGTGAATTATAACGGAACTATGCATTTAGTAAATTCTACTATCGCCAATAACACTGCTACATCGGGAGGTGGGTTGTATAATGCTGGTGGTACAATGACCTATAAGAATACTATTGTTTCCAGCAACACTGGCGGTAATTGTTTGATAGGATTTGGTTCCAATACTTCACAAGGTTACAATATTGAGGATACCGATACCTGTAATTTCAATCAAACCGGTGATCAAGTTAATACCAATCCCCTGATCAATGCCTTGGGGCCAAATGGTGGGGTGACTTTGACTCATTCACTGCAGACTGGTAGTCCGGCGATCAATAATGGTACGGGGACGGGGGCACCGACGATTGATCAGCGAGGATACAATCGGATTGGAGTGCCAGATGTTGGTGCTTATGAATATTCAGCAGGTCTTGACGAAACTTTGGTGGTCACTGCCACCGTTCCTTCCACATTAACTTTTACAGTAGCCGGTGTGTCTGCCGGAGTGGTCTGTGCCAATGCGGGTGGGAATGCGAGTGTGACTTCGACTGGCTCTACTATGCCTTTTGGAACATATGGTGGAGCTCAAACCAAGATAGTTTGTCAGACTTTGACTGTGAGTACCAATGCGACTGACGGATATGTGATTACGGTAGAGCAGAATCAGGATTTGACTAGTGGTGGATCGGATACAATGAAGACTTTTTCTGGTACTTATGCTATCCCGACAATTTGGGCTTCTCCTCCTGGTTCAGGTACTGAATCATATTTTGGTTTTACCACTGATGACACTGACTATTCTGATTTTCAGGTCAGTAAATATGGTTCATTTGGAGGAAATAATACTCCATACAATATCGCTATGGAAACTGAGCCGGTGGCGGATGAAGTGAATGTGGTGTCATATCAACTGGAAGTGACGGTTTTGCAGGAGACGGGAGTTTATACAAACAATATTATGTATATTGCGACGGCGGTGTTTTAGTTAGGCAGTAGAAATAATTTAGTATTATACGAGAAGTTATGTTGGGTATATATAGGAAAGAGATTGATAGGATTGATGGTGAGATTTTGAAGTTGCTGGTAGAAAGAATGAGAGTGGTGGAGAAAATTGGGGAGTATAAGAGGAAAGCGAGAAAAGATATTGTAGATCTGGAGCGGTTAAGTGAGATGTTGCAGTTTAGGAAGGTGTTGGCCGGGGAATTGGGGTTGGAGGAGGAATTGGTTGAGAGGTTGTTTGAGATGATACATGATTTTTCGGTGAGGAGACAAGAGAGATGAGATAGTAATTTAGTCTTGATTTATTGAAGAGTTGGGATATTAAGATTTAGGAGTTAATGTAGTGAGTAGAGGTGTGGGGTAACTCTTATCAAGCCATAAAACAGGTTCGAATGTCGTGTGTCGCGTGGAGTTTTTGATGATAACTCGCCAATGAGGCGTGTTTTTCTGTATGCTATAATGAAGAAAATTGTAATGAGGTTACTATGAAAATATATCTTGCCGGTAGTGTTCCCAAGGGTGACAAAGAAGCTAAATCTTTCGATGATTGGCGGGTTAGATATCGGCGGGCGGTGGGTGAATGTCTGGATGCTGAATATATTGATCCCTATGAAAGAGATCTACCAGAAGATGATTTTTTATGTATATTTGGCAAGGATTGTCAGCAGGTAAAGAGTTCTGATTTGATATTGGTTTGCGCGGAGAATAAGCCTGGTGTGGGCACTTCTCAAGAACTTGTGATTGCAAAAATGTTTGGGAAGCCAGTGATTACGGTTTTGCCGAAAGATTCGCCATGTCGAAGATCAAACGTTGTTTTTCGTGGGAAGACAATTGAAGATTGGATTCATTCATTTATATTTGCATTTTCAGATGTGATTATCGAAGATATTGCAGAAATTGGTAAAGTTTTGGCTGGACTGAAGGATATAACACCTAAAGATATTTCTATAGTTGAGGAGGCGATGGAACATTGTCGTTCTATTGAAGAAGGGCGAGCTAAGAATTGATTTTCTATTTCATGGATGAGTAGTGTATTGAGTAAAGAGTGTGGGGTAACTAACCTGTAATCTGTAAACTGGTTCGAACATTGTGTATTGTGCGGAGTTTGATTTTTGGAAGCACGCTAACGAGGCGTGTTTTGTTCTTTGTTATAATGGATTTATGAGGGAGAAGTAAAAAGTTGTTTTATATAGTGATTTTAACTTTAATTAATATGCCAAAAGAACAATTGTATAAAGAATATGCTAAATTCTATGACAAGATATATTCCAAGAAAAAGTATGGTATTGAAGTGGATTTTATTTTATCAGTGATAAATAAGTACAAAATTGAAGGGAAAGATTTGCTTGATATGGCTTGTGGGACGGGGACTCATGCTAAAAAACTGGTAGATAGTGGATTTCGAGTTACGGGAGTGGATGTCAATCCTGAAATGTTAAAACTGGCCAAAAAGAAAACAAAAAAAGCTAGTTTTGTAAAAGGTACAATGCAATCATATGAGTCAAAGAAAAAATTTGATGTGATAACTTGTTTGTTTACTG
>JAHJAL010000091.1 GCA_018814055.1 Patescibacteria group bacterium | reverse complement strand
TTCATACTATGTTATCTTTGGTGTTGAATTTACGTGGACGGATATATTACTGGTGCCCAGGTAAATTGCAAACAACCTACAGAATTTATTTCTGCGGGTTTTTTGTGGTAAAAAAAGTATAAACGAAATAACGAAATTACTTTTTTATTGCTTGATGCACTTTTTTCGAAACTCACAAAACTCTTTGGTAGCTTCTTTGATTATGGGATCAAACTTTTGATAAATGCCTCGCTGTTTGACCAGGTTGGAGGCTTCCAAGAGTGAATCGTGGGTGCCGGCATCCATCCAAGCGCCTTCAAAGACGGTGACTTGAAGTTGGTTTTGCCGCAGGTAATAATTGTGCAGATCGACAATTTCCAGTTCGCCGCGGCCGGAGGGTTGGAGGTCTTTGGCTGCCTGGACTACATGGTGATCGTATAAATACAAGCCGGTAATAGCATAATCGGAGACAAATTCAGTTGGTTTTTCGACTATTAATTCGGCTTTGCTTGATTGGTTAAATTTAACCACACCGAAACGCTCGGGATCGGAAACTTTTTTGGCAAAAACGTGGCCGCCGGACTGGAAAGTTTTGATAATCGAGCCGAAGTCGTCTTCAAAGATGTTGTCACCGAGGATTAGGGCTACGTTGTGGTTGTCAATATGGTTTTCACCCAGTATAAATGCTTCCGGTAAGCCCCCGGGGCGTGATTGGACTTTGAATGACAGGGTGATGCCGTAATTTTCCAAAAGAGAGCCCAGTAGATTGATGAAATCTCCCGAATGCTCAGGCGTGACAATAATCAGAATGTCTTTGATACCGGCTTTGATCAGGGTATTGAGCGGATAAAAGATCATCGGTCGGTCGTAGACCGGCAATAATTGTTTGGACGTTACCAGGGTGGAGGGGTATAGTCTGGTGGCGAAGCCGCCGGCCAATATGATGCCTTTGATTTCGGAGTTCATAATTAATTATTCACTTAAATATTCCTTCAACGCCTCTTTGTAATTTCGTAATGGAGATAGTTTAGTATTTTTTAGTACTGAGAATTTCGGTCTCTTGGCTGGGCGGGGAAATTCATCGGAGGTAACTGCTTTTAGATTAACATTGATCTTTGTTAGTGCAAATAACTCATGGGCGGCTTCATACCAAGTGCAAGCTTTGGAATTAGTTATATGATAAATACCGTACGGCTGATTGGTTTCAATTATTTCTTTGGTTGTTTGCGCCAAATCAGGCGCATAGGTAAAGCAACTGACTTCTTCGTTGACTACTTTGAGTTCTTTGTTTTCTTTGGCCATTTTTTTTCCCAACTCAAGCATAATGTCAAAAAAACTTCGTTTGGATTCTTTGGATAAAGCTGGCTTGCCAAATAATTTGGAGAGCCGGATAATATAGTATTTGTCGCCTTTGGCTTGTACTTGTTGTTCGCCCAATAATTTTGACCGGCCATAATTGGAGATTGGATTGGGCTCGTCATTTTCAATAAATTCCTGCTTATCGGGAGAGCCATTAAATACATAATCGGTTGAATAGTGTACAAATATCGCGCCTATTTCTTGGGCAATCTCGGCTAAATTTCCCGGAGCATAACCATTTAATAATTTGGCTATTTCATATTCTTTTTTATCTTTCTCACATTTATCAACGGCGTTGTAAGCGGCTGTATTGATGATGATATCTGGTTTTGATTCTAGTATTTGATCCTTGGTTCTTGATACTTGCGTAATATCAATCTCCCCCTTGTCCCACGCCGTCACGTTGTAATTATTGTCAACGCCAAACACCCGCGTTAGTTCTTGCCCGAGCATCCCTTTGGAGCCGATGATTAAAACTTTTCGTTTCATAATAAAAATTTAGACGGCGAGTAATTGATGAATAATGAATAATTACCTCTTTCCGTAATTCTGACTATAGTATTTCTGATATTCCCCACTCTTGATATTCTTCCACCAGTTTTCGTTCTCCCGGTACCATTGAATGGTTTTGGCTAGGCCTTCATCAAAAGTGACGGAGGGTTTCCAGCCGAGTTCAGTTTTTATCTTGGAAAAATCGATGGCATAGCGGCGGTCGTGGCCGGGGCGGTCGGTAACGAATTCAATCATTTCTTCACCAGAGCCAAGTTGATTTAATATTTTGTAGGTCAGTTCTTTGTTGGTGAGTTCGCAGCCACCGCCGACGCAGTAGGTCTCTCCTATTTTTCCATGGTGAATAATTTTATCAATAGCGTGGCAGTGGTCTTCGACATAAAGCCAGTCGCGAATATTGAGGCCGTCGCCGTACAGCGGCACTTTTTTGCCTTCAATCAGATTGGTAATAAATAGAGGAATTATTTTTTCGGGGAAGTGGTGGGGGCCGTAATTATTGGAACAATTAGAAATAGTTATGGGCAGGTTGTGGGTGTGATAATATGAGCGGACCAAGTGGTCAGAGGCGGCTTTGGAGGCGCTATATGGACTGCGAGGGTCATAAGGAGTTGATTCGTGGAAGGCGGGATCATCGGGACCCAAAGAACCATAGACTTCGTCGGTTGATACATGGTGAAATCTTTTATTTCCATTGTTTTTGGCGGCTTCCAATAGATTGTGGGTGCCTACGATATTGGTGTGGATAAAGGCGGCCGAATCAAGAATGGAGCGGTCAACATGTGATTCAGCGGCGAAATGAATGACTATATGGCAATCTTTTACCAGATCATTGACCAATTTTTTATTACAAATATCCCCTTTTATGAACTTATAATGGGGATTTTTTTCTATACTTTTCAAATTTTCTAAATTTCCGGCATACGTCAAAAGATCCAGATTGACGATGTCATATTCCGGATAATTTTTATTAACGTGGTGAACAAAGTTGGAACCGATGAAGCCGGCCCCGCCGGTGATCAATAATTTCATAAATGAATAATTAATAATCCATTTTTTATCTATTCTTCGTGTCCCAGTCAAATCCAATCTTGGGATCATCGTACGCGATGCGTTCCTCATCTGGATTGTCCGGGTCATAGACCTCGGAAGTGTGGTAAAAGAGAGTGGCGGGTTTGTTTCCGAGGACGCGGTAGCCGTGGGCGACTTTGGGGGGGATCAATATTAGGGTTGGGTTGTCTTCGCCGGCACAGATGGTTTGAGTTTCTTGGTAGGTGGGGGAATCTTCACGGAGATCATGTAGTACTACCTGCATGTTGCCACTGGTTGGGAACCAAATATCATACTGTTTGTTGTGCCAGTGAAATGCTTTGATGACACCGGGATAGGTGTGGGTAAAGCTGGTCTGTTTGACTTCGGTAAATGTTTCTTCGCCCAGTTTGATAATTTCCGAGAAAAAGCCCCGGTCATCACAGTGACGAGTAATTTTTTTGATTTTGACGTCTTGAATCATGATGAGAATTTACAAAGTAAAAAGAGGAAGTATATCTCCTGTGTTAATCATATAGAAGATTTAGATGGGTGTAAAACAAAAGGAATTTTTTACTTTTGATTTCTATCTTTTTCTTGATAATAATCCTTATACCAGTCAACAAATTTTTTGATCCCTTCTTCGATAGGGGTGGTGGGTTTGTACTCGAGTTTTTCGGTTGAATATTTGATGTCGGCTAGACTTTTTAAGACGTCACCTGGCTGCAAGGGTAGGTATTTTTTGTCAGCTTTCTGATCTAATTCATTTTCTATACAGTTAATAAAATATTCGAGTTCGACTTCTTGGCCGTATCCGAGGTTGAATATTTCGTATGGATAAGATTTTTCCAAACTGGAAATGATGCCCATGACTATATCGTCGATATAGGTGAAATCACGGACCATTTGGCCGTGATTGAAGACTTTGATGGGTTGCTTTTTGGCGATCGCGTCGGTAAACAAGAAAAGGGCCATGTCCGGACGACCCCAAGGGCCGTAGGCCGTGAAAAACCTTAAGCCCGTGCAGTTCACGCCAAATAAATGATGGTAAGTGTAAGCAATCAATTCATTTGATTTTTTGGTGGCGGCGTAAAGGGATATTGGATGATCAACTTGGTCGGTGGTGGCGGCGGGAAATTTATCATTGCCGCCATATACACTGGAGGAAGAAGCGTAAATAAAATCATTAACATCATGATTTTTGGCTTCGTCAATTACATTGTTAAAACCGACGATGTTTGAATTGATAAATTGATGGGGATGATCAATCCCATAACGGACACCAGCTTGGGCGGCCAGGTGGCATTTTTTATCAATTTCTTCTGTTTGAAAAGTTTTTCTGACAAATTCTAAATCCTCAATATCGCCGCGATATAGTTTGAAATTGGGATTTTTGGCTAAAATCTTGTTTCGGTCTTCTTTCAGACCTGGATCATAATAGTCGTTAAAATTATCAATGCCAATAACTACCGCACCCATGTCCAATAGTTTTTGGTCAGCGTGAAAGCCGATAAAGCCGGCTGAACCGGTGACCAATATGCTTTGGTTTTTGAGGGAAATGGACATTGATTGCCGGTAATTATTTTCTTCCTATACTAAAATATTCGAATCCCATTTTCTTCATTCTGGCCGGCTGATAGAGATTGCGGCCGTCAAATATTAACGGGTTTTTGAGTAATTTCTTGATTTTTTTGAAGTCCGGTTCGCGGTAGTCATTCCATTCAGTGACAATGATGAGGGCGTCGGCATCTTTGAGACCTTGGTAGTTGTCATGCGAGTATTTGATTTTTTGGCCAAAGATTTGTTTGGCATTTTCGATCGCTTCCGGATCGTGGGCGATGACTTGAGCGCAGGAGTTGATTAGTTTTTCG
>JAHJAL010000016.1 GCA_018814055.1 Patescibacteria group bacterium | reverse complement strand
CGATGGTGGGGAAGACGATCGCTTTGGTCAAAAATAAACCGTTGGTGGCGGTGAATCATTTGGAGGGGCATATTTATTCATCTTTTTTGGTAAAAAAAGATGAAAATTTTCAATTTTTAGTTTTCCCCTCGCGGGATCGAACTGCTGCTGACAATTTTCAAAAAAATCTATTTCCCGTGCTGGTATTGATTGTTAGTGGGGGGCATACTGAGTTGGTGTTGTGGGAGGGACATGGGGCGTACAAGACAATCGGGGCGACGATCGATGATGCGGCGGGGGAGGCGTTTGATAAGGTGGCGAAGATTTTGGGATTGGAATATCCGGGGGGACCGAGTGTGTCAAAAGAGGCAGAGAAATATAGAGAATCAATAATTAAGAATGAAGAATTAAGAATTAAGGGCATCAGTCTACCGAGGCCGATGATGGATAGTGGGGATTATAATTTTTCGTTTTCGGTGTTGAAGACGGCGGTATTGTATAAAGTACGGGATATGGTAGGGGCGATCCCTAGCGGTCGCCCAAAACAGGAATTACGTGATGAAGACATAGTGGCTTTGGCATACGAGTTTCAGGAGGCGGTAGTGGAGGTATTGGTAGAGAAGACAAAAAGAGCATATGAGGAGTTTGGGGTGAAAAGAGTGGCGGTAGTGGGGGGAGTGGCGGCAAATAAACGATTGCGGGAGAGGATGGCAGAGGAGTTTGGTAATCAATTGATTGTGCCACCGATAAAATATTGTACGGATAATGGGGTAAAGATTGCGGTTGCGGGAGTTTTCAAGTATTTGCAGAAGGATTTTACGAGATGGCAGGATTTGGAGGTGAAGGCGAATTGGGAACTGTAGGGGCGATCCCTTGCGGTCGCCCAAGCGCGGGAGGGGACGGCATTATAAAAATGAACGTAACGCGTTTTTGGTGAAATGTTATTATAAAGATATGTTTTTAATCGAATATTATGGCAAAAATTGAATTGGATAAAGTTTACGAGCCAAATAAGTTTGAAAAGGATATATACTGGATGTGGGAGGAGGGTGGGTATTTCAGGAGCGAAGTAGATAATAAAAAAGAACCTTTTGTAATCATGATGCCTCCGCCGAACGCGACCGGTGTGCTGCATTTGGGGCATGCTTTGGGGATGACGGTTGAAGATGCGGTGATCAGGTATAAGAGAATGAAAGGATATAATGCTTTATGGTTGCCGGGTACTGATCATGCGGCGATTGCCACTCAAACCAAAGTAGAAAAAATTGTTGCCAAAGAAGGTCTGACTAGAGAAAAACTAGGCAGGAAAAAGTTTTTGGATAGAGTAAGAGATTATGTGAAAGATTCCCGTGACACGATCCGCTCTCAAATAAGGGCTCTTGGATCCAGTTGTGATTGGTCAAAAGAAGCATATACTTTTTCGGATGAATTGTCGGTGGCGGTTAATACTGCTTTCAAAAAATTGTATGATGACGGTTTGATTTATCGAGGAAACAGAATTGTAAATTGGTGTCCGCGTTGCAACTCGACTTTGGCGGATGATGAAGTGGAGCATCAGGAAGAGAAGACAGTATTGTACACATTTAAGTATGACAAGAATTTTCCAATAGAAATTGCCACTACTCGTCCAGAGACAAAGCTTGGTGATACTGCGGTAGCGGTTAATCCGGATAATGAAAGATACAAGAAGTATATTGGACAGACAATCAAGACAAGTTTTTGTGGTCAGGAGTTGGTATTGAAAGTTATTGCTGATGAAGGTGTCGAAAAGGATTTTGGGACAGGTGCTTTGGGTGTAACGCCGGCTCATAGTCAGGTTGATTTTGATATGGCTCAAAAACACAATTTGAAAGTTATCAAGATAATTGATGAGCAAGGCAAGATGAATGATCGAGCGGGTGAAGGTTTTGCCGGTATGACAGTGAAGGAAGCTAGAGAAAAAGTGGTAGAGTGTTTGAAAAAAGAGGGATTGATTAGTAAAGAAGAGGAGATTGGACATAACCTGTCGGTGTGTTATCGGTGCGATACGGCGGTTGAGCCGTTGACGAGTGAGCAATGGTTTGTGGATGTAAACATGAAAGTATCTGGTTGGGATTATGAAAAGTTAAAGTTGAAGAAGGGCGTTGATTATTCATTGAAAGAGGTGTCGTTGCATGTGGTTCGAAATGGTTTGATTGAATTTATGCCGAAGAGGATGGAAAAGATGTATTATAATTGGATGGATAATTTGCGTGACTGGTGCATTTCACGTCAGATATGGTGGGGACATAGGATACCGGTTTACTATAATTCAGAAAATGAAGATTTATTTGTTGGAGAAGAATCACCGGAGGGCAAGGATTGGGTGCAGGATGAGGACACTTTGGATACTTGGTTTTCATCCGCTTTGTGGACTTTTTCCACTTTGGGTTGGCCCCAAGATACCCCGG
>JAHJAL010000090.1 GCA_018814055.1 Patescibacteria group bacterium | reverse complement strand
TATTGGTAATTTAAACGAGGCTTTTCGGGACAAGGAATGTCCTGACAATGTAATATTTAAGGGTGTTTTAAGTGATGAGGCCAAATTTGAAGTTTATCGTCAGGCAGCGCTGGCGATCAATCCGATGTTTTCGGGGAGCGGGACCAATGTCAAAGTGATAGAGTATGCAGGGGTTGGTTTGCCGGTGGTTTCGACGGAATTTGGGATGAGGGGATTGGACCCGCTAAAGCCTTGTGTCGAAATGGCCGATGGGAATAATTTTTCTGATAAAATAAATGAGGTTATGGATAAAAAATTTATTGATAAGTGTGAAATTTCTCGCCGGGCGCGAGAATTGGTCAAAGATAATTTTGATAAAAAAGTGATAACAACTAAGTTAAAGAAAATATTGATAAATGAATAAGCCAAAGACAAAAATCGTGATAGATGCGAGGAAACTGGTCAAAAATATCAGCGGGACTGAGAGATATATTAGTGAGCTGGTAAATTGGGCAAGTCAGTCAAAGAAAGTAGATGAAGAGATATATATCTTGCATAGAAACAAAGAAGGATTGCAGGGCAAGGGCAAAGTAATAAGCCAGCTGCGGTTTAAAATGGGAATTGATTTATTTCATCGGACATATCAGTTCGGCAGCCTGCCGGAAATCTGGGAGATGATGCTGGCCGGTAAATGTATTTTTACATTTCATGATTTGATTTCTTTTCATTATCCTGATTATTTTCCCAGCCGGAAGATTTATAATTCATACGTAGATAGCATGAAGTTGGGATTGTATTTTGCTGATCGAGTGATTGCTATTTCGGAACATGCCAAGCAGGATATAATAAAGAATTTTGCAGTACCGGCCGAAAAAATTGAGGTAATATATCACGGGATAGATACCAAGCAGTTTTGCCGGTTGAGTCGTGAAAAAATAGATAAATTCAAACAAGAGCATCGATTGCCCGACAAATATATTTTGAATATCGGGACCAACTATCCGCATAAAAATTTAATTAATCTGTTGCAAGCCTTCAGGCAGTTTGTCAAAATTCATCCGGAATATTATCTGGTTTTGGCGGGTAACAATCATTACCGCCTGGGCAACAAGTATTTGGCGGAATATTTGAAACCGGTACAGAATCGAGTGATCAGGTACGGTTATGTTGATGATGAGGATATCAATGCTTTGTTCAACGGGGCGTCGATGTTTGTTTTCCCCAGTTTGTATGAAGGTTTTGGATTTCCGGTACTGGAGGCGTATGCCAGTGAAGTGCCGGTAGTCTGTTCTGACGCGACCAGTTTACCGGAAGTGGCCAGTGAGGCGGCAATGTTGATTGATGCCAATAAGTCAAAAAATATATTCAAGGCAATGGATCAACTAATTACAAATAATAATTTGCAAAATAAATTAATCGAAGCCGGCAAAGAACAAGTAAAGAAATTTTCCTGGGATAAATGCGTCAAAGAGACTTACCAGGCATATTATCGAACTATTGATCAGCCGGTAAGTATCATGGTCAAAGATAATAATAATTTGAAGATATTGATCGACAAAACCTTGCCGAGGTCAAAGGATTCTAAACTGCCATGGGGTCTCAAGCATTTGGATTATTATGGAAGTTTGTGCTGGAATAGTTTTCAAAATGACGGTTTTGGCGGTATGTGCCAAAAAATTATCAAACATACTATTGGGAACAAATAAATGAAAGAATATAAATTGTTGGTTTTGTTTTTGGAATATGACGGGAGCAAGTATCCGGATTCTTTCAAAAAGTTCAAAAGCTTGATTGATCCTGTTTCCCATATTGGCAAGCAATATGTTGTCGTTGATAATTACCGGGAAGGAGATTGGGAGGAACAAGTAGAGGATAATCTGATACGGATCGGGGGCAATAATGCTGATCATGAGTTTTCCGGATGGCAGAAGGGCATGGAATATATCAAAAAGAATCAGATTGATTATGATGTGTTGCTAGTGTGCAATGACGCTTTTATGGCTTATGGTTGGACGTTGCTGGAAAAAGGTGATATTTACTCGATGGTGCGATATGCAGCGGAAAAAAAGGCGGTGGTGGGGCAGATTGATACCAAGGGTAAAAATTTTACCTGCGATAATATTGATGTCTCCAGCTGGATTTGCACTAATTGTTTTTTTCTGTCTAGAAAAATTGCACAGTCAATTGATAATTTGGTGTATATAGATGAAGAGAAATTAGACACAATAGTGGGGCGGCAGTTTACGCCTGATTATTTTTTGGATAATAATATTTTGAATAAAGCTTTCCGCGAGGAAATAATCAAGTGGTTGACGGTTGATTGGCATAGTAAATTTGAGATTGATGATAAAACCTGGGGCAAATTTAGAGCCAAGGCCAAGGCGATGTTAAATGAAGTATCGCTGACGGCGGAAATAAGGGAAAAAGGATATGAGGTGAAGCAATATAGTGAAATAAATAATATGAATATGGCAAACAAGGGAATGGTTGATAAGATTTTTGAGTATTTTTTTCCTTCCAAGCCGGTTAAAGAAAAAGGCTGCAATGATATTTTTTGCAAATTTGCACCTCATGGTCATTTTTACTCCCCTATTCCTGATTTGGATTGGCTGAAAAAAAAAGAGGAAAAAATTTATCAAATGCCAAAAGATATCAAGGGAATTGATTTGAATATTGATCAGCAACTAAAGCTGGTTGATCAATTTCAAGGATTTTATGACGAGATGCCTTTTGGTGACAACAAGCAGGATGGCCTACGGTATTATTTTTGCAATCCAGCTTTTAGCTATCCGGATGGGATTGTATTATATGCAATGATGAGGTATTTGCAGCCAAAAAAGATTATAGAGAGCGGTTCGGGATTTTCATCGGGAGTTATGATGGATACCAATCAGAAGTTTTTTGATGATAGTATTAAATGCACTTTGATAGAGCCATTTACGGAAGTGTTGGAGCAGGTTTTATTTGAAGGTGACGAGAAAAAAATAAATCTAATAAAAAAGGATTTGCAAGAGGTTGATTCGCAGGTTTTTGATCAATTGGGCGATGGAGATATTCTTTTTGTTGATTCAACCCATGTGTCCAAGATTGGCAGTGATGTGAATAAGATAATATTTGAAATATTGCCGCGACTAAATTCGGGAGTTTATATTCATTTTCATGATATTTTTTATCCATTTGAATATCCGATCAATTGGATACAAGAAGGGCGGGCCTGGAATGAAGTATATATATTGCGGGCGTTTTTGCAGTATAATCGTGATTTTGAAATAGTTTTTTTCAATGATTATTTGGGCCAATTTTATCAAAAAGAATTGTATCAAAAAATGCCTCGATTTTTGAAAAATCGGGGAGGCAGTATTTGGCTTAAAAAAATTAGTTAATTTTTTAGGTCAATAATACTAAAATATTTTTTGAAAATAATATTGAATCGTTCGTCATTATAATCAAATACAGCCTCTCGATCCAGTAATGTCTGTTGATATGATTCCGGGGAAGGCGGCCAGGAATATGCATCCCACCTGAGACTAAAGTTGGGAATTATTATTTTATCGACATCATTATTTTGCAGGGCCTGGAAAGCATCATCATTTTGATTTTCATAATCACGCATAGAGAGTATCTTTTCGGGCCAGTGGCTGCGGGCGATGGCCATATTTTTGTCGCCGCCGCAATTGTATGAGTGTATGTTGAGGTTGGCACTAATGTAATTGGCCAGGTAATCGTTTTCCCAATCGGCTGTATTTTCGGGAGCGAGGTAAAATATTGTCTGGCCGGGATTGATATATGCTTTTAGCGGCTCGATCACATCATGTCTGAATTGCTGGAGGTTGGTGTAGTTTTGCCTATAAATATTATGGGTTTGCCGGAGGTTGGGAAAAATTTCGATGAAAATTATCAGGGTTAATATAACGGATATTTTAGGATATTTTTTATATAGTTGGCTTAGATAAACCGCGGCGGCAATAATCAAGATAAATTTGAATAACAGTAGCCAGCGGTGAATAGCCCGCATATTGGAGATGCCGGGGATTTTTTGGTAGATAAATTCATATGGCATGTCGATAGCGGTATCATCAGTGGTCATCAGGTAGTCTGACAGGTAAAAAGAGTTTTTTGTTTGCTTGGGGCGGGTGTCGCTCATTTTAATCGAGGGGCCAAATGACAGGACCAAGGCTATTACTCCGGCGATTGTCAAGAATGTCAGGTATACATTTTTTTT
>JAHJAL010000089.1 GCA_018814055.1 Patescibacteria group bacterium | reverse complement strand
GGATATTGCGGGGGAGTTAGGGGGATATGGGTATAAGAAATTACGAATGTAAATTAGTTATCCAAATCGTTATTATTTATATATCCAAGGGCTTGGTCGAGGGTTTTTTTGGAGGTGCCGTAGGTGAGAAGTTGGTGGGCTTCGTCAAGAGTGGCCCATTTGGCGTCGAGTAGTTCTTGGGGGCAGATTTTGATATCGGTATTGAGCGGGCGGCCGAGGAAGAAGACGGCTGTTTTGTTGATGTCTTCGCCGTGTCTGGTGTTGATATAGTGGTCTTCATGGCGAAAGCCGGGGATGATTTCGGTTTGGATGCGTGTTTCTTCGAGTACTTCTCGCTTGGCGGTTTCTTCTTCGGTTTCACCCGGTTCGATGTGGCCCTTGGGGAAATTCCAGTATTCGCCTTCTTCTTTGATGCGGTGACGGATAATAAGAAATTTTAATTCTGTATCAAATTTTTGGAAAACGATGATGCCGCAGGATTTTTCTTTTTTCATTTTGGATATTTAATACTTTATTCTAAGGATAATGTATTATAATAAGCATACAAATATTTAAAGAGATAATTATGGAAAAACTCAAAAAAAATCATAATGATTCTTTATTTATAATAGGAAATGGAGTTGATTTCAGCGGAGAGCTGGTACTACAAAAAGAAATGGATATTGATAGTAAATTGCCAAGTTTGCGTGCAATAGAAAAATCTATTGAAGAAAGAAGTAAATTCCTAGAAGTGAGTAAAGAAAAAATAGAGAAATTAATTAATACTATAGAATGTTTTAAAAAATTATTTCCAAACGATTCTGATGAAATTTACAAACAGGAAACAATTGATAATCTTCAAAAAAAACTGTACCAAGCATTGGAGTTTGGTAAAGGAGAATTCGACACATTAGAATTGAAAAAAACAAAAACGGGTCAGGAAATGATAGAGGGAAACGACGTGATTATTTGTGATGATAGATAAAAGAAAAGGAAGGAAAGAAAAGCGTGAATTGTTACAAAGTCTATTGGAAGAGAAGAAAATTAGGAATAATATAAGTGGGGAAAGCTAGAAGAATTAATCAAAGAATGAATGATAGAAAAAAATGAACAATTTTTTCACAAAGACGAAAACGAAAATAGTGGAGTTCTTGAAAGTTTTTGTGATGTAGAATTCTGGAAAGAAATTTTGAATTCTAAGCAAGAAGCAATAAGGAATGATGTGCTAGATTTCAGGAATAGGGTGTTGCGAATTGAGAGAGATTTAATATATACACCTGAAGGATATCAAGAATGGGCGAAATTAGTTGAAGAAAAAGTGGATGATGTTTTTGAGTGTTGGCGGGGGAAACTTGAGGTTATGAAGCCAATCAGGCAGATGAAAATATTGGGGGAAAAATTAAAAGATAATTTTTTGGAAAGATTGTCGGGATCGGATGATGATATAATAAATTGCAAGGTGATTGAGGGAACTATTAGCAACCGAGAGAATTACAATATTTTGGGAGATTATATGGAGTTGAAAAATTGGGGATCCAAATTACCAGATTATTTAACGATGAATAGTTGGATCGTGACGGGACAAAGAAAATGGGTGGCATTTTCCTCTTCCTGGCAGAGGAATATAGAAATGGTGTACAAGATTAAGAGTTATTCATCATGGTTGACTAATTTGAATGATTTGGTCAAAGACAGAAGATTTCCTCCGAGTAAAATATGGACGGGATTGAATAATGTGATTTGTGCAATAAACCCTGAAAAGCAAGAAGAAAAAATAAGAGATTTGATCGAGCTGTGCTTGGGGCAGAAGAGGTATGTAGCTTAGAAAATTTCAAAGAGGATTGGTAAATAATGCTTTACTGTCGATTTTTGGCAATTTTTTGATCATATCCATCATCATTATTTTATTGATAAATAGTTTTTGGTTTATCGTATTCATAGAGCTATCTATTTTGACGAGATTTATATTTTTTTGCTTTGGTATAGAAACGATTGCCCCCGCGCAATAAAATCGACGGATAGGTCGATTTTATTGGTTTTCGTGGTCGAGGGGGACGGGAGCGAGTTGGCCGTCGTGATGACAGTCCCAAATTTCATCTGTATCGACAGAACCGTCAAAGTTGCGGTCGCATAGATCAAAATCCTGGGCGGCACTGCGCGGATTGATAAAGGAGTAGATGGCAATAATGGCGAAGATAACAAAGGCGATGGAGATGGCGATGATGGTTTTTTTGGTCATAATATTATTAATGACTAATTACTAATTACAAATTACTAGATAGAATGAAGGGTAAATAGATAAAGATTATTCATCAACTTTCAATTATTATTGTATCAAATTAAGCGGGAGATAATGATAAATAGTGTATAATAGTGGTGGTTAATTTTTGTAAAAAATTTTATGAAAGCGTATTTTAGCAGTAAGATTCCGCTGATTGAGGCGGAGATAGAAAAGATTGTTCCCAGAAAGGCAACGGGGGAGTGGTTTGGGCGGGAAGTCGATGATCATGGGTATGATTTTGACACCAATGCCTGGGATAAGGCAATAGCTGATCCTTTTTATCATATGTTTGATAGTGGCGGCAAACGGTTCCGGCCGGTTTTGTCTTGTTTAATGCATGATGTATTGGGGGGAGATTCGAGCGAAATTTACCGGCTGTCGACTATCTCGGAAATGATTCACTCGGGGACTTTGATTGTGGATGATATTGAAGACAGATCAGAACTCCGGAGGGGTAAGTCTTGCGTACATAAAGTGTATGGTGAAGGAATTGCCGTGAATTGCGGCAATTTTTTGGTTTACTATGCCCAAAAAATCGTCCGAGATAGTCGGGTTAGTGACGCTGAAAAAATTGTTATCTATAACATTATTTCTGAGGAGTTGACCAAGTTGCATATTGGCCAGGGAATGGATATATGGTGGGGGGAAAATGAAAAATTCGATATTAATATGGATCAGTATTTACTGATGACATCTTACAAAACTGGGGCATTGTTGAATGTGGCGTTGAATATCGGGGCGGTATTGGCCGGGGGAGAAAGTAAATATTTGTTTGGCTTGAGCGATATAGCCAATAAAATGGGAATTGCCTTTCAGATCAAGGATGATATTTTGAACCTCAAACCGGGAAAAACATGGGGCAAAGAAACTGGAGAAGACATCACAGAAGGGAAGATTACATATTTGGTAGTATACGCGTTGAAAAATTCGAGGACCAAGGACAAAAAAAGACTGCAACAAATTTTGCGCAGCAAGACTAAAAACAAACAAGACATAAACGAAGCTATTGAGATAATGCAAGGTAGTAAATCATTTGACGCTGGCCTTGAGTTTGCCAAAGAGTTGATTGTCAAAGCCAAGGATAATACTATTAAATTATTGGATGACAACAAGTATCGGAAGGTGTTTTTGGAAATTTTGGATTATTGCGTAGAGAGGGAAAAATAATATAGCTTTATGCTTTCTGAGTGTAAGCGGATTTATTGAGCAATGATTGGGTAATGCGTGACTTGACGCGGATAACATCGGCAAAAGCACGGAAACCATCACGGAGGACGTTGACTGTGCCGTGAGGTTTGTCATACCAAATAACTGGAGTTTCTTTGATTGGATAGTCGAGGGTATCTGCCAGGGTAAGGATCTCGATATCAAAACTAAAGCCGTAAATACTCAATCGAGTAAATAGATCTTCGGCGGCGTTGGCAGAAAATAATTTGAAACCGCATTGAGTGTCTTTGATACCTGGCAATAGCATGGCTTGGATAAATAGGTTGGCCGTCCGACCAAACGCATGGCGATACCATGGTTGGCGGGTTTTGATACTGTCTTTTAGCAGATGTCGAGAGGCGAAAATGACATCATAATTGGTGGTATATTGCCAAAATTTATCCAATTCTTCAATAGGGGTGGCTAAATCGGCGTCCATAAATAGCATCCAACGCCCATAGGCACCCAACATACCAGTTTTGACAGCGCCGCCTTTGCCCTGGTTGTGACGATGACGTATACAGCGCAAATTATGAATGATGGGATAGAAGCTCTTGATGATATCAATCGTTGTGTCAGTACTGGAGTCATCAACAACTATGATTTCAGATTTGTAGGATTGTTGGGATAAATACTTATCTACCGCCAACAAGGTTTCGGTGAGACGGCTTGCTTCGTTGTAACAGGGAATGATAATTGATAGTTTTATATCTTGTCTCATGTTTATTAAAAAAGGGAAATAATGGTTTATTATTTCCTCCTTTGATTCGTATGTGCCGTTAGAGTAGCATGTTATCATTGTTTGCGCAAGGGTTTATTGTGGTGTTATTTTTTTTAGTAGTTGCTCGATTCGGGCGGCTTCGGCGACGGTTGTGTCGGGGTAGAATTTGAGTTGGGGGGTGTATTTGAGGTTGATTAGCGACGCGAGTTGCCCACGGATTTTCTTTTGGTTTTGATTTATAACGGCTATGACGTCATTTTCCGGCTTATCCTTTGGTTGATAGCTGGAGATATATACCTTGGCAGAATGTAAATCCGGAGAGGTTTTGACGCGGGTAACGGTGATAATACCCATGCTTGATCCGTACTCATGGTGGAGTATTTGGGTGAGTACATCGCGAATTTGGTCGTTGATTTTTTCGAGACGAAGGGACATAAACAATAGATTACAAATTACTAATTACTAGGGCGTATATACAGCGTTACTTATATCATTCTAGTAATTTGTAATTTGTAATTAGTAATTAGTAATTTTTTATACAAAGCGAGAGGGTGACCTCTCGCGAAAAAACGTAATATGAAAGAAGTGGTTATCTCTTGGAGAATTGAGGGGCTTTGCGGGCGCGTTTGAGGCCGGGTTTTTTTCTTTCTTTGCGGCGG
>JAHJAL010000088.1 GCA_018814055.1 Patescibacteria group bacterium | reverse complement strand
CGATCTTGATATCGAGTTTTTGACCATTATCTCTTCGTGATATTACCACTTTCTCTTTGGCTACGTCTTTGGGGCCGATTTCAATGCGAATTGGCACACCTTTTTGCTCCCATTCGTTGAATTTCCAACCGGGAGATTTATTCTCGTCATCATCGATTTTTATCGAATAATCGGTAAGCTGTTCTTTGATCTTATTGACGAAATTTAACACTTCTTTCTTTTCTTTTTTCTCCTTATAAATTGGAATAATCACGATTTGAATCGGGGCAATATTGGGTGGCAGACGCAATCCCTGATCGTCGCCATGAGTCATTATTAAAGCGCCGATCAGTCTGGTGCTTACGCCCCAACTGGTTTGATGAACATATTGCAATTTATTGTTTTTATCCAGATATTGGATATTGAATGCTTTGGCAAAATTTTGGCCAAGAAGATGAGATGTACCTGTCTGCAGGGCTTTGCCATCCTGCATCATCGGTTCAAATGAGTATGAAGCCACTGCCCCGGCGAATTTTTCGGTGTCACTTTTTTTGCCCTTGATGGTGGGCATGGCTAAATAATCTCTGGCGAAATCATGGTAGACATCAATCATATCTGAAACCATTTTTAATGCTTCTTCATTGGTGGCATGAGCAGTATGACCCTCTTGCCACAGAAATTCCGTGGTGCGCAAAAATGGTCGCGGTCTTTTTTCCCAGCGTACAACATTGGCCCATTGGTTAATTAATAGCGGCAAATCCCGATATGATTTAATCCAGCGTGAATAAGCATCATACATGATTGTCTCGCTGGTCGGCCGGACTACTAACGGCTCTTCCAGTTTTTTGCCGCCACCATGAGTGACGACAGCTAATTCCGGCGAAAAACCTTCCACGTGTTCTTTCTCTTTTTCAATAAAACTTTTGGGAATAAATAACGGGAAGTAAGCGTTGACTACACCTTGGGCCTTGATTTTTTGATCAAGAATGGCTTGGATATTTTCCCAGATGGCATAGCCATAGGGCTTAATGATCATGCAACCCTTGACAGGTGAATGTTCCGCCAAATCAGCTTTGGACACTATATCGTTGTACCATTTGGAATAGTCGGAGGATCGAGGGGCGATTTTGATATTATCGGATTTTTTGTTCATAAAGAATATTTAGTAATTAATGGATTGTGTGAATTATTTTGTCGTGTGCTAAATTAGTGTGCCGCAGACTCGCTCTTTTTATGATATACATTAGCGTGAGAGCTCAGACAGGTGCGTTCACGCAAATTTAGCACACGACAAAATAATTCACACAACTCGTTAATTTATACTAAATTCAAAATATAGATGGCGATGACAGCGATTAGATTTTTGATAACGTGAGCAATATAAGATGGCCAGAGAGATTTGGTTTTGAAAACAACATAGGACAAGATCGAACCAAAAATAAAAGTGAAAATAATGACGTTGATTTGAAAATGCAATAACGACCAGATCAATGTACTTATTATTATGCCGACCAGAGGATTGAATTTAAGACTAATAGCAGGAAGAAGGACTCCGCGGAAGGTTATTTCCTCAATAAATGGGCCAATGATGGTGGCATAGAATATTAACATTATTTCTGCCAATAATGTCATGTCGCTTTGGAATATTTCCTGAGATTCGGTGAGATTGATATTGGGAAATAATATCAATATAAAGGGTACAATAGCAATCCAGCATCCGAATGTGATGATGAAGGTCAAAACTATGTAGCCCAGAGTTTTGGAAATCGGTAATTGTCTAAATCCAAAATTTTGCCAATCCAGGTGGTATCGCTTGATAATCAAGAAATAAACTACTGCAATGACGATGACGGCCAAAATTAGTTCTACAATGACTGCCAGCAGGTCAAAGGGCATATTCAGCCAACCAGAAATAGAACCGAAACCGAATATGTATTTGACAAGATAGTAAAACCCGCCCAAAAAAAGACCGGCAATAAAGGTGAGTAAGACCAAGAACACGTAAACCAATCGATATTGGGTAAAAAACTTTTGCAGGTTTTTTTTAGAAGAAATTATTGATATCACTGATGGTTACCAAAATAATGAGGCCGATAATAAACAAGAATCCGACGGTGTGGACCAGATTTTCGATGTTGGCAGAGATCTTTTTGCCGCGGAGTTTCTCCATTACAACGAAAATTACTCGGCCACCGTCTAAAGCAGGTATGGGTAAAAAATTTATAATTGCCAAATTTATGTTGAGTATGGCGGTCAGGTGCAAAATATATACCAGCCCCATTTGTGAGGCGGCGGCTGTAATTTGATAGATTCCGACCGGGCCGGCAATTTGGGTGGGAGCTTGTTGACTGATGACTAAATCTTTGACGATTGTAAACAAAGCTACAATCATAATCCCGAGTAATCGCATCATTTCAACAAATCCCATAGGTATGGCTAGATACCATGGGTATTGGACGATTTGTTGTTCAACTATAATTACTCCTATTTGATATATTTCTTCCTCCTGCGAATAATTTGCTTTGGTTTGCAGATTTAAAGTCTCTTGGTTGCGAATAATGGTTAGATCGAGGACCTCAGAGTTTGTTTTGGATATGGCAGCTTTAAAATCTGTAATATTATGAATTTCTATTCCATTTAATTGAATAATTTCATCGTTGGGTTGCAAAATATCTTGGGCGGGCGAATCTTCAAGAATTTCATAGGCAACTACTTGTGGGGTGACTGATGCATAGGGGTAAGTAGCTTGATAGTTTGCATCCATAATGGGCAAGCCAATCATAAAAGTTATCCCCAGACATATTCCTCCGAGAATCAGGTTCATAACTATACCGGCGCTGATTATAAGCGCCCTTTGCCACCAACTCTTGGCGGCAAACGACCGAGGATCATTGGCATTACTCCCATCTTCCCCGAATAATTTGACATAACCGCCGAAGGGTATGCTGTTGATCATATATTTGGTTTAGCGGATTTTTTTCGACCAAATAGTTGGGGGGAAACCGAGGGCGAATTCTTCAACTTTGACATCAAATTTTTTGGCCATGATAAAGTGCCCGAATTCGTGGGCGAGGACGAGAACACCGAGAATTAATATGAATATTATTAACGCGAGCAT
>JAHJAL010000087.1 GCA_018814055.1 Patescibacteria group bacterium | reverse complement strand
TTGTTAGATTCCATGTAATTATCCAAACCAGAACTGTATATCAATAGAATGGTGGGGAGATGTTGGGCGTTATTTTGTTTGAGATGAGATTTGCTTGTAATCAGTGAGTCCAAGGTCTCAAAATCTGGTTCTTCTGGATTGTTGTTGAAGATATCAATATCGCCTATCTTTGTTTCGATTATTGTCCGAAGCTGCCGGCGAAAGGCATCTGCTCCTTTGAGGTGATCCAATAAATAAATATATTGCGTGTGTTCCAAAATCAAGTTTATGGCCTCTTTTAGTACTGGGACATGTTGTATTTTGACTTTTCTACGGTTGATGTCAGATTGAATTTTTTCAAGGCGTGTCTTTTTTGTTTCTAGTTCCTGTTCCGAGTCTTTTTGTTTTTTTTCAGGTGTTTCCGCTAATGTTTTTTCGATATTTTTGATTTCTTTCAATAATGAAGATCTTTGGTCTTGAAATTTTTTTGTTTTTTGATAGTTGGCAATAAATAACTTATCCAGCCTTTTCATTTGTTTTTGGAGATATGTGATTCTTTCAATGTGCTCATTTCGATCATAGCCTGGTATATAATTTTGATAGTTGATTTCGAACATGTCCTGATGATAAATGTCTTTTAGGTAATCAAAAAATCCGCCAGATAATACGTCTTTGACAAAATTTTTGGTGATAAAGAATTTTGTTTCTTCGTTGTTTTCCAGCCCCACTTTATCCAATATATGGGAAACATTGTTGAAAAAAATGATCGAATTTTGGTCAATAATTTTCTTAATATTTTGAGGTTGTTTTTGGGGTAAAGCATTAATTTGGTGAAAAGTGCGATCGATAAATTTTGGATAGCTTAATAATCTTGGCCTTTCATCGTGTTCTATCGTTATTTTTGTATTGGAGAGTATTGTTTCAAAAATAGATAATTTCCTTTGATTATCTCCAGAAGAGAAATAATCGATAATTCTTTTTTTGTCATGATTTGATTCGATGTAGGCCCGACTGATAAGTTCAAAATCCCGGATATATTGTTTTTCCAGTTTTTCGTTTATTTTTTGGCCGGTGAGAGTATACAAGGCGTCATGATAGTATTTTTTGAAGTCCGGGTTTTCTTTTTTGACTAATTCTTTGATTTCTTGGGCAGAGGCCAAATTGGCATATTTATCCACCCCTGTTTTTTCCAAATAGGTATTATCCAATGATTCTGGTGGGTTGCTGATACTTTGATGCATTATTTTTGATTTTTTGTTTTTATTTTCCGTTCATTGTATATTATTTTTGCTATTTTGTCAATTGTCTGGTTTGGTTTTTTCTTCCAAATCAATTGGTATGAGTGTGTAATCTGATCGATCGTTTATGCTTATTTTGTATTGATGGATAGGTATTTTTCCATGTAATTGGAGTTCTACAACAGTCTCTTTATAATATGGTTTATCAAGCGGGTTGCTTGAGAAGCAGGTAATTTTGTTTGATGGGAATTTGGTTTCAATATCTTTGATTATCGCTTTCTTCTCTTCCGGATTCAACTTCACTTCTTTATCGGGTGCAAAAAAAACGTGCATTATACATCCTATCGTTTCTAGTTTTCTTTGGTGACGGTAATCGTCCAGATTGGTGATTTTGTCGGGCATAATCGATTTTTATTGGATTATTTTGTACCAAATTGGTAGCGGTATGGAATCTTTATATCTACTATTGGGCGGTCTATTAGATTGGTTTGGTAAATGTTGGCCCAGTATATGGTGGGTGATATTTTCGTTTGATCTGTAATCTTGTTATAGTATCTTTTCTCGAATCGTCCGATTTGTTCTGGGCACTTGGAGGGTTGTTCGTTTATTATAATCAATAAAATGTCGTCATTATTTTTAAGTGATGGGAATTTGGGGTTGTCTTCTTCCAGGTTGATATAGTGTGTTTTCTCGTCGAATTCTCTAGTTTCATTATGCCTATGGAATGAATCCATGGCGTTTTTTCTAATTAATATAGATAGCTTGTTTTCTGCTATGTATGAGCTTAGAATAATTTTGACTTTGCCGGGTGATGGTAGTTTATCCCGGTTTTCTTTATGAGCATTATTTATTCTTTCACACATAGATTGAGCGCTAAATGATTAGTCAGGGACAATATAGAATAGTAGTGTCTAAATGTCAATAATGAGATGAGGTATTGGCAAATTAGTATTGACATATAATATTTATTTGTTATTATGATGTTTAGAATTATTGCATTAGACAGAAAATTACATGAAGCATGCCCGAATAAAAAATTTTGACACAGCTGTTTTTCATTTGTCAGAAAAAGCAAAAGAAGTCCTAGAAAATGGTCTGGGCGGATATTTGCATGGGTTATATGGTGTAAATAATTTTTCCTCTTTGCTCAATGACGATGGCTTGATGTCATTGGATGAAATGAGAATCAATCCAGATGAAATGAAGAATATCAAGACTCTCGAGGAGAAATATGAAAAGCTATTGGTAATAAAGGAATTATTGGATTTTGTGGTACGAAACTGCAATGTTGATAATTTTTTTCAGAATGACAAATATGGTGACAGCTATGGTAAAAGACACCAAGAGTATTTTCGAGAATATTACAAAGATGTTGATTTAGAGCAGATAAAGAAAAAGAAAGATTCGGGAGAAATGCTCCGGGTCAAAAGCCCAGTTGATAGAATAGAAGAATATATCAATAAGTATAATGCTAGCTACTCAACCAAGGCACCAATTGATCAATCATATGCGAGCAAGATATATGGCCATATAGTTGAAAAATGGATGGAAAGCTTTCTTCATGAATCTTATTTCAAGGTAGAGCTGAGAAACAGGATAAAGAAATATTTTAAACTTCGGAATTTTATGGCGGATGACAATTGCCATAAACCTGATAATTTGTACAAAGACAATAATCATTTATTTTTGTTCTTGGTTGAAGATACAGTTAGTTTTATCTTTAAAGAATCCAAGCTAGAGAAGGAGGAAATAGTGAAAAATATGAATGGATTGTTTAAAGGAAGTCAATATGAAAAACAGTTAAATTTTCGAGTTGAAGAAGAGGCAAAGCGTTGTTAATGATTTTTGCAAAGCAAATGACAACAAAACCCCCGCGCGCGGGGGTTTTGGTTTGTTTGAAGGATAAATATATTTATAACAATCGACTGAGATCTTGTATTTTTTTGATATCCGCATATTCAGGGGCTGCATTAACTATTTGTTGAAGTGTTTCGTATTGTTTATTGTATGATAATTTTTCTTGTTTGATGGCTTTTATGCTATCAATATCGGTCAATCCACATATTCCTGGTGGTATCATAATAATTTTTGTATTTGGTTGTTCACCAATTGTGAAAGCTATGGTTTCATTTTGACAGAAAACATCAATATCTCTTTTTTCGGGGTCAAGGCTGCTATCGCCTATTAGCCCACCCGTGTCTTGGCATTTGCCAAATCCTATATATGCTTTTTTACCGGTAACAAGTTCATCGTATTCTATGATGGCTGACCAGCCCTTGTATTTTTTATCAGCCGCAAAAGTAAAAAATGGTTTGACGGGATTGCCGGTAGAGGTAAGATCGGATGGGCAATTTTCGGGAGAATATGAACTAATTTTGCGATTGGTGAGCTTGATTGGTTTTTGACCCAATACATTTTGCATGTTTTCTATCTTGGGCCAAACTTGAGATATGTCATTGGAATTTAGAATAAGATTGACTAGTTGAGATATTTTTTCCTTATTTTCATGAGGCTGGTCTATAGTGTCATCTTTTTGGTTTTCCGGATGATAATTACTTAGGTCGGAATCATGTTTTTTGATATCTGCTGACGCCTGTGCTGAAAATTGGCCGGATTCCCCATTCCAATATTTATATAGGGTTAGGGCGCCAAAAGCTATTGTGCCTTTAATAAAATCTTTTCGGGATATTACTTTTTCAAGATTGATATTTTCAATCATAATTAAGAAATTAGTAATTTTTTAATATGTTGTTAATCTAACATTACATATATTATTTGTCAAGGTATTTATGGTAATATTTGGGATATTTTGATAGAGTATGAGTTAGTTTATAATTTTAGGGTAATGATCTATGAAAAGCAACTTTTTGGCTTATTTATTTATGTTTTTGTGGCCATTGTTGATTGTGGGAATTATGATAATCTGGCAGTGGAGTTACGTGAAAGGAGAGTTCGCGGGCATCAAATGGGAAATAAGTAAACTGGAGGTGGAAGAAAGGGAGAAAGAGGAGAAGATTATTGATACTGAAAATACTGGGGATGAAATCGTTGATGAAAATGGTAATGTTTATCAGTTCAAATCAGTCACAAATGAAGAAATGCAGATAAAAGCACTGGATTCGGTCAAAAAGAAACTGGAACTAGCCGGGTATACCATATTGAAAATGGAAGATATTAATCAAGATGGAGAGGTGGAAATGGTGGCCTATATAAAGCAAGATATTATTCCGGGACAAGATTGGGTCGGTGACTATGGTGATGATTATGTGGTGACTAGTGATTTTGTAATTTATTCTTACATGGGAGGTAACCTACCGGACGTTGTTTTGAAAGTCGACAAATATAACTCGCAATGGATGGAAATTACTGTGGATAATATTGACGATACGGCGTATTTTGTGATGTTTTATGATGATGATCCTTTTGGTAATATGCAATTTGGGTTGATGCCGATTAATCAAAATGGTGAAATTATTAGTCAGGGCGGAGGTTTGTCATGGCATCCATTTTTGGGTAGGTATGAAATGTATTGTTGCGGCAGGGAATTTCCCAATTGGTGGCCAAAGGAGTAGTGCGGAATTTTTTGATTCTGGCTTATAATGTAATTAATTAACTGTTTAGTATTTAATTTAGTGGGTAAGCAAAAATGGCAAAGAAACGGGTTTTGTCGGGCGTGGCGCCTTCGGGAAATTTGACTTTGGGTAATTATATCGGGGCGATTAGCCAATGGGTCAAAAAGCAGGACGAGGGAGATAGTGAAAATTGGTTTTTTGTGGTGGATTTGCATGCGATGACGGTGCCGTATGATCCAAAAGTTCTGAAAGAAAAAACTATAGAGGTGTCGATGTTGTATTTGGCTTGCGGTTTGGATCCGGATAAATCGAATTTGTTTATCCAATCGCATGTGCCGGCACACACTGAATTGACCTGGATATTAAACTGTAATACGCCGGTCGGATGGCTGAATCAGATGATTCAATACAAAGAGAAATCCAAAAAAGTTGGGGACGAGAATGTGTCTGTTGGTTTATTGGATTATCCGGTATTACAGGCAGCGGATATATTGCTATACAACACTGATTTGGTGCCGGTGGGTGAGGATCAGCGGCAACACGTGGAAATTGCCAGGGAGATTGCGCGGAGGTTTAATCGTTTGTACGGTAACACGTTCAAAGAGCCAAAAGCTGTTAATCCGCCGCAGGGCGCGCGGATTATGGCGTTGGATAATCCGGAAGAGAAGATGAGTAAGTCGGCCGAGTCGAAATATAATTATATATGGCTACTTGATACGCCGGATGATATTCATTTGAAAATCTCCAAGGCGGTGACTGATTCTGGCAAAGAAATAGTGTTTGATAAGGATAGAAAAGCTTTGTTTAATCTTTTGACGATTTATCAGAGCGTTACTGGTGTAGGAGAACAAGTAATAGAAGAGAGATTTGATGGTAAGGGGTATGCGGAGTTTAAAAAGGATTTGGCGGACAAGGTGGTGGAGTTTGTGGCACCAATTCGGGAAAAATATTTGGAATTGGAGAAAAATTATGATTATGTACGAGATGTTTTAAAAAGGGGAGCGGCCAAGGCCAATGAAGTTGCGGGTGAAACACTAAAGAAAGTACGAACCCGGGCTGGATTGATTGATCCTATGTAAAAAAGATGTCGTGGTATCACGTTTATATTGATAAATAAAGTCTTTTGGTTATAATTAAGGCGTAGGTTAGTTGTATATTTTTGCAAGGAGCATAAAAATGAGACGAAGAATCAACAGATTATCTGGAAAAACATTTGCAGCCGATTGTTAATTTGATATTCACCTCTGAGGAAAAAGCTGAAATCAAGGATTTCAAGGGATATTGTTCTAGGAAACATAACAGATGACGGATAAATTGGAATAGAATTATTATAATATCAAAAAGAGATGGTCTCTATCGACCATCTCTTTCATTTTTTAAAAAAAATTAACTCAGATGCAGTAATTCATATATTTTGCCGCCGAGGTAAAGTATTATGCCACTGGATGCGTCCCAGAAGTAGATGGCGGCCAATATGACGGCCATTAGTACGGTAACAAATAGGAAAAATTTGAAATCGGGCCAGATGTGGGTAAAATATTCTTCTCTGACTCCGGTGGGTGTACTAAATCGAGCTTGAGACAGGTGGATAGTGGAACTGGTGGTGGGTGGAGATTGGGGTGTTGATATGGGAGAGCTGGCTAGCGACTCTTGATTTACTCTCTGAGTGGCTTGCAATATATGAGCTTTCCTAAGTTTGTTCTTTTTTTTCTTGTTGCGTTTTTTTCCCATAGGATGATAAATGAATAATAAATGGCTAATAATGAATAATTAACTTATTGATGATGATTATTCATTATATTTGAGCTAGTTAGTATTATACTGGGTTTTGCTAATTAGTTCAAAGAATTATTTGTTCTTTGATTTTTTGATCAAAATCAATTCCTGGACTTGGTCACGAAGTTCGGCGGCTTTTTCGAACTCGAGGTTGCGGGCGGCGATGTCCATTTGGCTCTCCAGGGAGTCGATGAGTTTATCGATGGCGTCGGGAGTGTATTCATCGACTTTTTTCCAGTCAATTCGGTCGGCTTTCTTCTTGGCGGCGTCGCGAGTTTTTTTGGATTTGAGCCCCAGTTCTTTGATTTTGGATTGGATGGTTTGCGGGGTGATGTTGTGTTTGTCGTTGTAATTCTGCTGGAGTTGGCGGCGGCGGTCGGTTTCGTCGATGGCGGCTTTCATGGAGCGGGTAATTTTATCGGCATACATGATAACCCGGCCATCGACGTGACGGGCAGCCCGGCCGATGGTTTGGACTAGGGCGGTTTCGCTTCGCAAAAATCCTTCTTTGTCAGCGTCCAGGATTGAAACTAGGGTAACTTCGGGCAGGTCCAGACCTTCACGCAGGAGATTGATGCCTACCAAGACGTCATAAACGCCCAGCCGGAGATCCCGTAAGATTTCCATACGTTCGACAGTTTCGACTTCACTGTGGAGATACTGGACTTTGATGTTGATTTCCTGCAGGTATTCAGTTAATTCTTCGGCCAATCTTTTGGTAAGTGTTGTCACCAGCACTCTCTGGCCTTTTTTGATAGTTGCGCGAATTTCGGCAATCAGATCATCGATTTGACCCTCGGCGGGGCGGACCTCGATGGCGGGATCGACCAAGCCGGTCGGACGAATGATTTGTTCGACAATTTCACCGGAATTATCTTTTTCGTAATTGCTGGGAGTGGCCGAGGTGAAGACTACTTGATTGATTTTGGATTCAAATTCGGCAAAATTCAAAGGTCGATTATCATAGGCAGCTTTCAATCTGAAGCCATAATTTATCAACATATCTTTGCGGGCTTTGTCACCGTTATGCATACCGCCGATTTGAGGAATGGTGATATGAGATTCGTCGATGATCATTAGGTAGTCTTTGGGGAAGAAATCAATCAAGACGCTGGGGGGTTCGCCGGGTTGGCGTTTGTCGAAGTAGCGGGAATAGTTTTCGATACCGGTGCAGTAGCCGGTTTCTTTGATCATTTCGAGGTCAAAACTAACTCTTTGTTTAAGCCGTTGCGCTTCAAGGTCTTTGCCCTGCTTTTTGAATTCTTTGTATTCTTTGTCTAAATCACGTTTGATTTGTTTGATATACTTTTCCAGATCATCCTT
>JAHJAL010000086.1 GCA_018814055.1 Patescibacteria group bacterium | reverse complement strand
TGGAATATGAGTTAAAGGATATTGATATATTGTTGGATGATTATTTTGGGGAAGAAATGTGTGATGATTGTGGCCGGAGCTGGTTTTGTTTCAATGAATCAAACAAGATGGGTGGTGATGAGATAACGCGGATTAGTGTACGAGGAACAGATGGTGGAGATATATATCATTGGTTGGGAGATTTGGTGGCAACGGTTGATACGAATGGTAAACTGGATTATAAAAAGGAAGAGAAAAGAGCTGGGGTGGTGGCGGGGGATATTTTTGAGGTGTTTCGAGGTTTTTGCAATGCCAAGATGTCAGCGGCTTTTCCAGATGTGGTGGAGGTGAGGTTTAGGATATAAATTATGAATTAAGAATCAAGAATTATGAATAGAAATACAACATAAGGTTGTATTAAGCTGCTCAAAGGAAAGAGTGGTTTTTTTATTTTGTTTTAAGGTAGTTTTGATAAAATTGATATAGAAGAAGTTTTATTCGTAATTCGTCATTCATCATTCGTAATTAAAGAAGTATTATGCAAAATAGATTTTTATATTTGGTTTTCGCCTTTGTATTGGTAATTTCGCAATTAAATGTTGTACTGGCGCAGAGTGACTATGCCAGTCAGTGGGTGGGGCAGAGTGATTATTTGACGCTGACCGGGGGGGAGGAGCAGGAAGTGTGGGTTGAGTTTGAAAATACTGGTAATGCCACTTGGAATCGGCAAGGTGATTATGCGGTCCATCTGGGAACTGCCAGGGATTTGGATCGGAGCAGTTCGTTTTTTGAGAGTACAACGTGGTTGTCGGATAATCGAATTGAGATGCAGCAGAATGTAGTACATCCGGGGGAGACGGCTCGGTTTGAATTTACCATTCAAGCTCCATATAGCGGCGGAGTTTATTATGAATATTTTCGACCGGTGGTGGAAAATGTGACCTGGATGAATGATGTGGGGTTGTTCTGGGAATTCAGGGTGGTAACCTCTGCCGGTTATGAAGATATGTGCATGAGCAAGGATAGTAATTTACAGAGTGACGGGTGTGTAGTGCCGGAAAATTGGATGTATGATTCAAAGTGGAAAGAACAGAGTGATTATGTGACTTTGAAACCGGGAGAAAAGCGTGATGTGTGGGTGGAATTTGCCAATGAAGGCGTGGCGACTTGGTACCAAAATGGTGATTTTGCGGTCCATCTGGGAACAGCCAATCCGGTTGATAGAAATAGTGGTTTTGTTGATTCGTCGTGGTTGACGAGTAATCGGATAATTATGGAAGATCTTCGAATAACTCCATTACAGAAAGCTAGGTTTAAATTTAGTGTCAAGGCACCGATGCAAGAAGGAGTGTATCATGAATATTTTCGGCCGGTGGTTGAGAACGTAACTTGGCTTAGAGATGAGGGTGTTTTTTGGACGTTTGTGGTTGACAATGATGCGGATGGACAAGATGAAGGGGTGGAAGAGAATGATGATTTGATAGTTGAAGATGATTATGCCGCCAGTTTGGTGGAACAAACCGGAGAGCCGTATTTTGTGGTGGGGGAAGAGGAAAATGTGCAATTGCAGGTAAAATACAAAAACATTGGCCAGACAACATGGACTAGAAGCGGTAGTACCCAAGTACAATTAGGCACATCGAATCCTCATGATCGCAATAGTGGGTTTGTAACATCTGATTGGCTAAATACCCATCGGATAGAAATGGACCAAGAGCAAGTAACTTCAGGTGGATATGCTACGTTTACTTTTGATGTTTTCCCAAGTGAGATGGTTGACGTGGGAACTCACAAAGAGCATTTTGCTTTGGTGGTTGGTGATAATTGGTTGGCTGATAGTGAAATTTATTGGAATATGGTATTGTCTTCGCTGGTGAGTTCGAGTGCGAAAATTACGGCCGATAAAAGTTTTGATCTAGTAAATGGTAGTTCTGGGCATGTAATTGATATATTGGGGGCGGGTGAGCAAGTGACAGTGGATTATGCGGGAGGAAATTATCGGGTGAAATGGCCGGGGGAAAGCCTGGTGACTGCTGATTATGTCAGAATGGAGGGAGATCGAAATACCATATTTGAGTTACAATCATATAATGATATTAAATCCTGGAACAGCAGTTTGAATGACAATCTTTTTCGAGACACGATTGAAGTGAGATATTCGCCAAATAGTAGTGCGTTGTGGGTGATCAATGAACTGTCCATGGAGGACTATATTGCCGGAGTGGCGGAAACTAGTGATTCTTCCCCAAAAGAATTCATCAAGGCTTTGATGGTGGCGGCGCGTAGTTACGCGGTGAGGCATGTGAGTAATGGTGGTCGTCATCCGGAAAACTACGCCGATTTATATAATAGCGTGGGGGGTAATGGTGATGATCAGGTGTATCGGGGATATGGTTTTGAATTAAGAAATACACAAGTGGGGCAAGCGGTAAAAGATACAAAAGGAAAAGTCGTGACCTATGATGGAAAAGTGGCTTTGACGCCTTATTTTTCCCGTAGTGATGGTCGTACCCGGAGTTTTGAAGAGGTCTGGGGTAGTAAGAATTATCCATGGTGCGTTTCAGTGCCGGATCCTTACAATGAGGGAATGAGCTTGAACGGTCATGGGGTTGGTATGAGTGCTTTGGGGGCGTTGCGGTTTGCGGAGGAAGAAGGTAAAACGTATGATTGGATTTTGAAATACTATTATACGGGAATAGATGTCAGTAGTTATAATACTGATAATATGAGAGTGAGGGTGGGGATTTATTCGGTGAAGTAAATTGGCGGAATGGTTAATGTTGATATATGAAATTGTGGACAAAAATTAGGCGTTCGGTGC
>JAHJAL010000085.1 GCA_018814055.1 Patescibacteria group bacterium | reverse complement strand
CTGAATACTTCATTCTCACTGGTGCTAGCTTTATTGTTATTCCGCGTTCCCGGGAAATTGGATTTTGGTCAAGCATCTGAGCTTCATGATGACCGGCCTCAACGGTTCCGGTTAATTCCAATAAACGATCTGCCAATGTTGATTTACCGTGATCAATGTGGGCAATGATACAAAAATTTCGGATTTTGGAGAGTGGATGAGTCATATAAATAACTATTTAACCTTTTGGTGAATATATTTTATCATAAAAGAAAGAAGATAAAGTGCTATAAACAAATATTTTCATGAGAGTCTTGGCGTTACTAAAATCTGACTGTTACGCGAAGAAGAAAACAATCGGAAGAATTGTGGAGGTGATAGTGTCAGTAAACAAACCACGAGTAATCGGTATAGTGGTAAGAAAAGGAATTGTTGGGGGAAAGTTGTATTTTGTGAGTGTTGAGAATATTGTGAAAATGGAAGGCAAAATATTGTATACGAAGAATTATCATGAAATTTCTCAAGCAGAAAACAATGTGGAGAAAATTTATCGTAGCGGATTGTTGGTGATGGGGCGGGTGGCATATGATAAACAAAAAAACAGGTTGGGGCGGATTGTAGATTTTGATTTTGATGAAGATTCTGGATGGATCAATCGGTTTTCGGTGGATAAGGGATTGGCTTGGTGGCGACAGTCGAAAATTTTGCCGGGAAGGTATTTTGTGGAAATAAGAAAGAATGGTGTGTATTTTGATGTACCTGATGGATTGGAAGTCCTCAAGGAGTCAGCGGAATTGGAATTGGCGGTATAGTTATTACTTTATTTTTTGGTGGTGAAATTTTTGATGAATTTCTTTGAGTTGTTTGTTGGTTAGGTGAGTGTATATTTGAGTAGTTGTGATTGAGCTGTGTCCCAAAAGGGATTGAACCGATCGGATGTCAGCTCCATTGACAAGAAGGTCGGTGGCAAAAGTGTGGCGTAGCGTGTGGGGAGTGACCGGTTTGGTTATGCCTGCTTTTTGAGCGGTTTTTTTGATGATTCTTTGGACGCTGCGTGGGGTGAGTCGGGTGGTGTGGTTGTGACGGCGGTAGTGGTTGACAAATAAATGTGGATCAGTGTCTTTTCTGTGATTTAGATATTCTCGGATACTGTCCAGGGCTTCTTCGGACAAAAAGACCAATCTATTTTTGCCGCCTTTGCCGGTTATGGATATTTCTTGTCGCTTGGTTCCGATATCGTCTTTGGTGAGGCGGACCAATTCACTGACGCGTAAACCGGTGCTGAACAATGCTTGAATAATTGCTTGGTTTCTTGTTTCGATAATGTTTTTGTTGTTGTAGGGTAAATTTATTATTTGCTGAATTTCGTCGTTTTCCAAGAATTGAGGTAAATTGTTTTGGTGTTTGATGAGTTCAATTTTTTCTGGAGAATACGATTTGACGTCAGTTTTTTGCAGGTATTTGAGGAATGCCCGTAAGGCAATCAGGTGAAAATTCTGGGTTTTGGTAGAGATAGTTTCGTTCTGATAGTTTTTGAAAGTAAGCAGATGCAAACGATAGGTTCGGATAATTTTGGCATTTATTGTGTCAGTGTTTATATCTTTGGTAAAATTAAGGAAACGAGAAAGGTAGTGTTGGTAGTTCTCAATTGTTTTTTTACTTTTGCCTTTTTCAATTTGGCAGTATTCGATAAATCGATCGATGGCTTTGGATAGTTTCATATAATTATTTATTATTGTGCGACTTAATTATATATAGATTAAAGTTTAAATAAAAGAAGGAAAAAAATGACTTGGTTGGAAATAATCGTGTTGTCAATTATTCAAGGAGTGGCTGAATTTTTGCCGATTTCGAGTTCGGGGCATCTTTTTTTGGTGGAGAAGCTTATGGGAATGGGAGGAGATTTAATGTTATATAATGTGGTTTTACATTCTGCATCAGTGGTGGCGGTGATTATAGTTATGTGGAAAGATATTTTAGGTATATTACGAAGCTTTAGATTGGTGTTGTTGTTGATATTGGCGACCATACCGGCAGTGGTTGGTGGATTTTTGATAAAAAGTTCGTATGAACTATTTAGCGGCTCTTATTTTTGGATTGCAGCCGGATTGTGGTTTACATCTTTGTTTGTTTTTTTGATTGATTATTTTGAAGGAAACAGGGATTATCAGAAGATGGGGTATTTGGAGGCAGTATGGGTGGGTATTATGCAGATGGTGGCCTTGGTGCCCGGTGTTTCCAGGTCCGGCTCAACTATACTGGGAGGTAGAATAGTCGGTTTAACAAAGCAGGCGGCAACGAAATTTGGTTTTTTGATGTCTATCCCGGTGATTTTGGGTGCGACGGTTTTGGAAGTAAGTGATCTAATGGGAAATAAGGGGGGGGCAGATATTGATACCACAAAGTATGTCGTGGGTTTTGTTTTGTGTTTGGTGGTGTCATATGTGGTTGTGAAATGGTTCACAGAAAAGATCAAACAAATTCAACTCAAATATTTTGCGATTTATACGTTGGTCTTGGGGATGGTGGTAATTGCCTATTGTTTCCTGGAGAAATAAATACATGTTATCTACCATACACATTATTAGTGGCGCTACTTTGGGGGTGTTGGCAACTGGGAGTGGTGAGCTCTTTTTTTGGTCGGTAATTTTGCATTTTGTATTGGACATTGTCCCTCATAATGATTTTTCGTTTGCAAGAAGCAGAAAATATTTTATCTGGGCATCAATCGATATGCTATTGGGATTGTTATTGGCATTTTATTTGGTGGGAGATAGGATTGATTATATGGTGATACTGGGGATTGGCTTTTCTATTTTGCCAGATATTGTTAATTTTGTAATTATGGCTGGCAGGATTTCGCCTTTAAAATTTTATGTCAATTGGCATCGGGGGATACAAAATAGGAAAAAGGATTGGTGGGGATATTTAACTGGACTAATAGTGATTGGAATTTGCATTTATGCTTTAGTGGCGTGAAATAAATAAAACTTTTACAATGTATATGTAAGGGTTTTTTTATGACCAAAATGGAAAAAATATTGCTTCAAAGTACTGGTTGGCTGGTTTTGATTGTGTTGGTAATTATATGTTTTGGGTATTGGGGGACAGGTAGGTTGGCGATATTGATATTTTCTTTGTTTTGGTTGGTGGTGGCGGGCGGGTGGCAGTGGTATTTTTCTTTGAAGGTTGATTTTGGCAGAAGGGTCTTTTTGGTAGGGGGAGTTTTGTTGGCCCTACTGACTTGGTTGATTATCGTGACGATATGGTATATTTTGGGTTATGGCTACTTCAATACTATCAATACTGGTGATTGGTATGTTCAATTGGCTTTTTATCTGTGTTTTACTTATTTTAATCTTATTGTTTGGAAAGTGTGGTTGGGTAAAAGATTATCCGTAGTTACCAATAGGGAATTAGGCTGGGTGTTGGGTAGTTTGCTAAGCGCTTTGACAATGGTATTGGTTGGTCGGATTGATGCGATGGAATATGTGAACAACGTGTTGATATGGTATGTTGTATATGAATTGATAAATAAGTATGGCTTCATGTTTGGTTGGGGAGTATTGATTGGGTGGTATTTTTGGAATCATTTTTTTGATTTTTTCGTAGTGGCCAGGGGGATATTGGTGGTTGGTATGCCGGGACATCAATTGATAATTTTGCTGGTGTGGTTGGGCATGTTACTGATTTACAAAGATAGGGAGAAAAAAATAATTGGAGGCAAGTAAATGATATGTCAAAAGATCAGATAAAAGAGATTGAATACAGTCGGGGGGTTTTTTGGAAGGACAAGGTGGTACAGATAACTTTTTTGTTTTTGCTGGTTTTTCTGGTGGCATCTTGGGTTCTATGGGTGGTGATGTATCGGCAGTTGAATGTGGTGATGGGCGTACCGGAATATTTTAACTTTCTACAATTCAACCAGATGGTTTATAAATACGCATTGCCGATATTTGGGAGTATTGTGGCCTTTTTTCATTTATTGATTGCATTTTTCGCATATAGCCGTGAACGGTTGGTAAGTTATTTTTTGATTGGGGGAGCGGCGTTTTTGGAAGTTTTGATACTGATTACGGTTATTTATTATATGGCCTTTGTATAGATAGTTAATGAATAGTGTTGATTATAGAAAGTAGGGAGGTTTTCATATTGTTTCCCTTTTTTATTTATGGAGAAGAAATTAGAAAAATCATGGGTGGATAGTCACTGGTTTTATCGATTGTTGGAGATATTTCCGGGTTTTGTTGGCTGGAGTGTGTTGGTGTTGCCACTTGTTTTGTCATTCTTTAGTCCGGAAGTGGTGGCATTGTGGGTGATAATTTTTGATTTGTATAGATCG
>JAHJAL010000015.1 GCA_018814055.1 Patescibacteria group bacterium | reverse complement strand
GGATTGATTATGCGGTCTTGGTTTGTTCTTTGGCCATTTTGCCACCGTGACTGCGGAATTTGCGAGTGGGGGCAAATTCGCCTAATTTGTGACCGACCATGTTTTCACTGATATAAACGGGGATATGTTCTTTACCATTGTGAACGGCGACGGTAAATCCAACAAAATCAGGAAATATGACTGATCGGCGAGACCAGGTTTTGATGACGGTTTTGTCTCCAGCTTTCAGGGCACGGATTTTGGCCAGTAATTTATGATCGCAGAAGGGGCCTTTTTTGAGTGAACGAGACATAATGTAACAACATTTAAAACATTTATAAACATTTATAAACATTCAAAAAACATTGATAAACAATTGATTTATTATTTGTTTATTAGTGTTTTTGGATGTTTATAAGTGTTTAAAAGTGTTTTTTAAGGTTATTTCTTCTTGCGGGATTTGATGATGCGTTTATCGGAGTATTTCTTGATCTTGCGGGTTTTGACACCAAGAGCGTGAGCACCCCATGGAGTTTTGGGATATTTCATACCAATGGAGCTGCCGCCTTCGCCGCCGCCATGAGGGTGGTCACAGGGGTTTTTGGCCTTACCGCGTACTTTGGGCCGGCGACCCATCCAACGATTGCGCCCGGCTTTGCCGATTTTGACATTGGAATGATCAGGATTGGATACTTCGCCGATGGTGGCCATGCAGTGTTCATCGACGGTAATGATGCTGGAGGATGGCAGTTTGATCTGGACCAGGTTGTGATCGCGACCAAGAACTTGAGCGGAAGTTCCGGCAGAACGGACAATTTGTCCACCACGGCCGATATTTAGTTCGATATTGTGAATATTGAATCCGGTGGGTATTTTGCTTAGCTGGAGCCGATTGCCGGTTTTTAGTTCGGCTTGGGCAGAATTGATAACTTTATCACCTACTTTGAGTCCAATTGGGGCAATAATATATCTTTTTTCACCATCGGTATAGGTAAGCAGAGCGATATTGGCTGTTCGGTTGGGATCGTATTCAATGCTGGTGACGGTGGCGGGGATGTCGATTTTGTCTCCTTTGAAGTCTATAATTCTATATTTGCGTTTAGAACCGCCGCCACGATGGTAGCTGGTAATTTTGCCACGATGGTTGCGTCCGGCGTGTTGCTTAAGTCTCTTGGTGAGTTTTTTGGGACCTTTGGGATTTTTTGAGACATCAGAAACCAAGACAGTCATCTGTCGGCGGCCGGGAGTGGTTGGTTTGAATGATTTAATTGCCACGGAATATTATGGATTACTGATTAATAATTACAAATTGTTAGGTTATTTTTCATTTCACTTAATTTTCCCTCATATCTCTTTATGTGATTTTCCAAACTCTCGTTATCTCGTTTTGATGTGTTATGGGCTGAGTGTAGTTTGTATGACTACTAACCTTAAGTGCTGAATGGTTGGGCAATGTAAAATCGCATAAAGAGATATGAGGGAAAATTAAGTGAAATGAAAAAGTTATATTTTGTCGAAGAAGTCGATTTTTTGGTCTTTGGCGAGCTTGACGATGGCTTTTTTGGTACGAGAAGTGCGACCGGTGATGCGTCCACGGCGTTTGATTTTGGCCTTGGTGTTTATTATTCTAACAGATTCAACTTCGACTTTGTATGCTTTTTTGACAGCGTTTTTTATCTGAATCTTGTTGGAATTGGGATGTACAAAGAAAGCGTACGTTCCTTTTTCGCTGCCGGCAACGCTTTTTTCGGTAATAACAGGTTTTAGTAAGGTGTGTTGCATGATTAGTTGGGTGATTTAATTCTTTTTAAAATATCTTGCAAGGCAGATTTGGTGCACATCATGGTTTGACATTGAAAGATATCTAATGGATTAACCAAAAGGTGAGATTTGACGGTAATATCCGGGATATTGTCAGCAAAAGGGGCGAAAGTTAACGATTTTTGATCCAGTACCAATAAATTGCTGGTTGTAAGAGGAAATTGGGATAGAAATTGAGCTAGTTTTTTGGTGGAATCAACCGGGGTAAATTCATCGATAACTATCAGTTGATTATTGTTGAGAAGAGCATGTAAAGCATAACGCATGGCTTGTTGTTTGGCTTTACGGTTGAGTTTGGAATAATAATTCTCTTGACCGGTAGGGCCAAACGTTACTCCACCCGAGCGCCATAATGGCGAGCGGATAGAGCCATGACGGGCGCGGCCAGTGCCTTTTTGGCGCCAGGGCTTGCGGCCGCCACCTTGGACCTCTGATTTGGTTTTTACTTTGGAGGTGGCTTGGCGTTGGTTGTTTAGATATGTCAGTAATACTTGATGGACAAAATTCTGGTTGTAGCCGTCGGCAATTTCTTTTTTGGGATAATAGGTGGTTAAGTCCAGATCGTCTTGGGCTTGGCCTTTGGTATCAAGAATTTTGACAGATAATTTTGCGGCGGGTTTTTTGGTAGTTTTGGTGGGCATTGTTTACTTTTGTTTGATTATGAGGAGGCGGTTATTGTTGCCGGGGATACTGCCTTTGACCAGAAGCATGTTTTGGGCGGGATCTATTTTGACAATTGTCAGGTTTTTGATCGTAGTTTTGGCATTGCCCATATGACCGGGCATTTTTCTACCTTTGGTGGTATGTTGCGGGTAACGCCCGCCGGTGGCGCCAACCCGTCGATGATGTTTGGAGCCGTGACTTTTTGGTCCAATGCTGTAGTTGTGGCGTTTGACTGAGCCGGCAAACCCTTTGCCTTTGGAATTACCGGAAATATCAATCGTGGATTTGGGATCAAGTATGGATAAATCAATGGTGGCACCCAGTTGATAAATTTCTTCATTTTCATCTTTGACTGGGAATTCTTTGAGGTGCTTGAGTTTTTTGT
This sequence comes from Patescibacteria group bacterium, assembly GCA_018814055.1. Classification (GTDB taxonomy): domain Bacteria; phylum Patescibacteriota; class JAHJAL01; order JAHJAL01; family JAHJAL01; genus JAHJAL01. The sequence continues at coordinate 2,885 of JAHJAL010000015.1, read as the reverse complement.
CTTTGAGGTGCCCGGCAAGGGGTTTATTTAACTTCTTGATCTCTTTGAATCCGATTTGGAAAGATTTTTGGGATTTATTGTCTTTGATTTGAGTGACATAGCAGGGTCCGGCTTGGATCACGGTGACGGGATATATTTTGCCGTTTTGACTGATAAAACTTGTCATTCCTAATTTTTGTCCGAGTAGAACTTTCATGGTCATTGAACGAAGATAATTTAGTCGTAATAAAAACTCTTTTGGGACGTTGGTCGTGGGCTTCTTGAATGTGATCCCAAATTTGTCGGTTTAATTATCGCTACAATAGTTGTGTTACATTTTGATTTCAATGTCGACACCGGCGGGTAAACTGAGATTCATGAGGGAATCCAGGGTTTTGGAAGTGGGGTTGAAAATGTCAATCAAGCGTTTGTGGATCCGCATCTCGTATTGTTCTCTTGATTTTTTGTCGATAAAGGTGGAGCGCAGGACAGTGTAGTTTGATTTTTCGACCGGTAGGGGAATGGGGCCGTTTATTTTGGCACCGGTGCGGCTGGCGGTCTGAATGATTTGTTTGACAGAATTATCAATTACTCGGTGGTCGTAAGCTTTGATTTTGATGCGAATTCTTTGTTTGGCTGCTTCGGGCTTGGGCATGGAAACTTATTTTTAAAAATTAAAAATTATAAAAGACAAGAAAGGAATAAGCCTGGAAGACCAAACTTATTCCTTCTTTTTCATAACTGGAATGTTAAGCAATAATTTTGGTAACTACACCGGCGCCGACAGTTTTGCCGCCCTCACGGATGGCGAATTTGGAACCATCTTCGAGAGCTATTGGAGCAATCAGTTTGATTTTGAGATGGACAGTGTCACCGGGCATGACCATTTCCGCTCCCTCGGGAAGAGTCACTTCTCCGGTGATGTCAGTGGTGCGGATATAAAATTGGGGTTTGTACCCTTTGAAAAATGGGGTGTGGCGACCACCTTCTTCCTTGGTCAGGACGTATACTTCGGCATCGAATTCAGTGTGTGGCTGGATGCTGCCGGGCTTGGCCAATACCTGACCACGGAGGATGTCCTCACGTTTGACGCCCCGCAGGAGGATACCGGCATTGTCGCCAGCTCGTCCTTCCTCAAGTTGTTTGTTGAACATTTCTATACCGGTAACAACAGTTTTGACTGTATCTTTGACGCCGATAATTTCTACATCTTCATTGATCTTGACGATCCCACGATCAATTCGTCCGGTAGCAACCGTGCCACGACCTTCGATGGAGAAGATATCTTCGATTGGCATCAAGAATGGTTTGTCAACATCTCTTTGTGGTTCAGGAATGTATGTATCAAGTGTTTCAACCAATTCGAGAATTGGTTTACTTGCTTCGGGATCGGCTGGATTTTCCATAGCTTTTAGGGCGGATCCTTTGATAATCGGAGTATCGTCACCGGGGAAGCCATATTTGGTTAATAATTCCCTAATTTCAACTTCTACCAGGTCAACTAATTCAGGATCATCAACCATATCAGTTTTGTTGAGGAAGACAACAATGTGAGGAACGTTAACTTGAGTAGCCAGTAGAATGTGTTCTCTGGTTTGCGGCATAGGTCCGTCGGCAGCGGATACAACCAAGATAGCGGCGTCCATTTGGGCGGCACCAGTTATCATGTTTTTGATGTAGTCGGCATGACCGGGACAGTCTACGTGAGCGTAGTGTCGAGCAGGTGTCCAGTACTCTGAGTGGTGAGAAGCGATAGTGATACCGCGCTCTCTTTCTTCAGGAGCGTTGTCGATTTGATCATAAGCTTCTACCCGGGCGCCGTAACCATCACCTTTTTTGTCCAAAACCATAGTGATAGCGGCGGTAAGAGTAGTTTTCCCATGATCGACGTGTCCAATAGTACCAACGTTGATATGTGGTTTGTTGCGATCAAATTTTTCTTCAGCCATTTTGTCTAACTCCTTTTAAATTAGATAGTAATTTCTTTCTTCTTAAAATTTATAGATATAAATATGATAAAAAATAATTGCTAAAACAATAATAACATAGCATATAGTATATTACCAAGGATTTCTTAAGTACGCAATTTTATTTTTCTTCCTTGGTAACGACTCTTTTAGAAATTATATCGCTGGCGATATTGGAAGGTACTTCCAAGTAGTGGGACGGTTCCATACTAAATGATGCCCTGCCTTGAGTCATGGAACGCAAGGTGGTAGCATAACCAAACATTTCAGAGAGGGGGACCTTGGCGGCAATTACTTTGGCATTGGCGCGGTCGGTCATGGATTCTATTTGTCCACGCTTGGAGTTCAAATCGCCCATAACATCACCCATAAATTCTTCGGGAGTAATAACCTCAACGGCCATAATTGGCTCGAGAATAATTGGGTTGGCGCGCTTGACACCCTCTTGCAAAGCCATGGAACCAGCGATTTTGAAAGCCATTTCAGATGAATCCACTTCGTGAAATGAACCATCATATAAGGTGACTTTGATGTCAACCACGGGGTACCCGGCGATAACACCTCTGGTGCAAGCCTCTTTGGTGCCTTTTTCAACGGCGGGTATGTATTCTTTGGGTATGTTGCCACCGACAACTTTGTTTTCGAATTCAAAACCGCTACCAGCTTCGAGCGGCTCCAAACGCAAAAATACATGCCCGTATTGACCGCGACCGCCGGATTGGCGAATGAATTTTCCTTCTTGTTCGATGTCTTTTTTGATGGTTTCACGGAAAGCAACTTGGGGCGCACCAACATTGGCCTCAACTTTGAATTCGCGTCGGAGACGATCAACAATAATTTCCAAATGTAATTCGCCCATGCCGGCAATAATAGTTTGGGTAGTTTCTTCGTCGGTAGAGACTTGGAAGGTGGGATCTTCTTCAGATAGTTTGGCTAAAG
>JAHJAL010000084.1 GCA_018814055.1 Patescibacteria group bacterium | reverse complement strand
CTCACAAAGAAAAACATAATCTGATGTATGTGTTGTCTCCGGCTGATTCCTATCAAAAAGGATTGGTAAAAAAAATAGAAGTTTATGGAGTGGAAGAAAGTGACACCAATGAGATGATGTTCCAAGTTAAGGAAATCAAAACGAAGAAAGGTCAGTCGCCAACTGCTAATGTACTTTTAGAGGTAAAAACGGCCGATGGAGAATATGTAAATAAGTCGGTGTTGATAAAGCATGGTGAAAGTTTGTTTCGCAAATCAAGAAAGAATGATAAATATGGAGATCTGCAGGTCAACGAAATTTCCGCTCAACATAGTCGAGTCGAATTATCCGATGGGAAATTTTACAAATTGGAAGAAGAAACCAGCGCCAACAAAGAAGCAGTTTTTCGCACTCAGATCAGAGAAACGCTTAAGGCCCATTTTAACAAACAAGATGAACTGGGAGACAATATCAAAGTTTTGTCATTGTTCTTTATTGATAAAGTTGAGAACTATATGTCTGATCAGGGGATTATAAGAAAAATATTTGTTGATGAATTCAATAAACTAAAAACAAACTACTCACATTTTTCTGATGTGTCAGTTGATAGTGTTCACAATGGCTATTTTGCCAACAAGAAATATAAAGGCGAAATTATCTTCAAAGACACCACCGGCAAAACGAAAGCTGATAAGGAAGTGTATGACTTGATTATGAAAGATAAGGAAAAACTTTTATCGTTTGAGGAACCGACCTGTTTTATTTTTTCCCACTCCGCCCTCAAAGAAGGCTGGGACAATCCCAATGTTTTTCAAATATGCACTCTCAATGAAACCAAATCACAATCAAAAAAGAGGCAAGAGATAGGTCGGGGACTGAGGTTGTGTTTGAATACTGATGGCGACCGACAATTTGATCCGAATATAAATATTTTGACAGTAGTGGCCAATGAGAGCTACAAAGATTTTGTCGGTAGTTTGCAGACGGAATACACTGACGCCGGCTACAAAAGCTCGATACCGGCCGCCAATGCCCGCCGGCGAGTCAATGTCAAATTTCGCAAACACTTGGCTACCGATAACGAAGATTTCAAAAAGCTGTGGGACAAAATAAGAAAACGAACAAAATACAATATTGATTTCGATGAACAAAAATTGATTTCCGGGGTTACTGGCAAGATAAACGAACTTGATGTTGCCAACCTGGTGGTGAGAGTGGAAAAAGTATTGGTGGATTTTGCCGACGGTGGCAAATTAAAAACTATCGACAGGCGAGAATCCGCGGGAGAAAGACTGGATTCCAAAATTCACATCGGCAACGTGATAAATCGAATAGTCAAAGAAACAGAAGTCACCAAACAGACAATTATTGAAATTTTGTCCAAGATTGAAAATTTGGATTTATTGTTTGAAAATCCGGAAGAATTCACCCGGAGTGTTATCGTATTGATCCAGACTGCCAAGAATGAATTATTGATTAATGAAGGATTAAAATATACTCCGGTTGGCGATGTTTGGGAAATTAATTTGTTTGAAGATATGAAAGGCTATCAAAAAAACACTATGGATAGCCAAAAATCCGCCTACGAAAGGGTGCTTTGCGACAGTAAGCAAGAATTGGAATTTGCACATAATCTGGAAATAAGCAACAGAGTAAAGCTGTACACCAAGTTGCCTCCAAAATTTGTGGTAGACACCCCTCTTGGCACATACAATCCTGATTGGGCAATTGTGGTCAAAACCGATGAGGGAGATAAATTATATTTAGTTCGAGAAACCAAATTTGTAAACGATCTAGCCAATTTACGACCAAGTGAATTACAAAAAATTATCTGCGGTGAAAAACATTTTCAAGCAATTGGAGTAGATTTTAAGGTGTGTAAAGATAAAGAATTAAATGATTTAGAATAAAACAAAATGGGTTACGGACAACAATATTTCAAAAATCGTAAAGCAGTCAATCAACTTTCAAAAATGATTGATGAAAATTGTATTGATTTGAAAGAGGCGGAACTACGAGGAATAAAAAGAAGCATGATTAAGAAGTGGGAGAAAGTTGGTAAAATTAGTCCGATAATTAAAAAAGGAAAGAATTTATATAATTTTGAAATATTGAAAAAATTATTTTTCGAAGAAATATCTTAATTACTAACTCCACCCCTATGTCTAAACAAACAAAAAAACTCACCTCCACCCAAATCCTCCTTAGTAACTTATTCTGGGGATTCATCCTGTGGTTGTTTGGCTACATCCTCGGCTTCATCTTTTTCGCTATCGTCCCACCCGAAACCATCGGCTACTACATCATGCCTTTAGGCGTATTCCTAATGCTCTGGGTATTGTTCCAAAAAATCCACCGTGACCAATTCGGATACTACTTCCGTATTGGTTTGTTTTGGACCGTCATGGCCGTGGTACTCGATTATCTATTTATCGTCCTGCTCTTGAACTCCACCGACTACTACAAACTAGATGTCTATCTATACTACGCCCTCACTTTTCTCATCCCCGTCTTGGTCGGTTGGTACAAATTCCGACATAAAAAATCATAAATATAAAAAATAATATTTAACAATAACCCAATACAAACCATGATCAAAAAAGAAGAAGTCAAAAATATCGTCAAAAAAAGCTATACTCAAATCGCCAAGGCAGGAAGTTGTAGCGGCTGTAAATGCGGACAAAACAGTGATGCCGAGCGCATCGCCGCCGAAATCGGTTATGCCCCGGAGGATATCGACAAATTCGCCGATGCCAATCTAGGGCTGGGCTGCGGCAATCCCGTTGCCATGGCTGAGATGAATGAGGGAGATGTAGTGTTGGATCTGGGGTCCGGTGCCGGGTTCGATTGTTTTTTGGCGGTCAGACAAGTAGGGGAAACCGGCCGGGTAATCGGAGTGGACATGGTGCCGGAAATGTTGGAAAAAGCCCGGGCCAATGCAGCCAGATACGGTTACCAAAATGTCGAATTCCATCTGGGTGAGATCGAACAACTACCCATCGAGGACAATTCTGTCGACATCGTCATCAGCAATTGCGTGATCAACCTATCACCGGACAAAGACAAAGTGTTTGCCGAAGCGCATCGAGTCTTGAAACCGGACGGCAAAATGTTTGTGTCCGACATCGTTTTGCTGCAGGAACTCCCGGACGATGTTCGTAACAATCCGCAATTATTGTCCGGCTGTGTCGCCGGCGCCCTGCTCAAAGACGACTATATCCAAAAACTACAAAATGCCGGCTTCACAGTGGAAGTCCTGGCCGAAGACAAAGATATCAGCAAAAAACAATACGAAGGCATGCCGCTGGAGAGTCTCAAGCTGAAAGCGGTCAAGAAATAGCAGTCGTCTCGTCCGTTACAAAATTATTCAACCTTCTGATATGCTAAATACATGAATTAACAAATATTTTAGGAGTACCAACCATGAATTATTGCGAAGCTTGTGGAATGCCCATGAGCAAACCCGAAGACTACGCCCAGGGCGACACCTCGAGCCAGTTTTGCCTCTACTGCGTCAACGCAGACGGCAGTGTCAAAACCGCCGCTGAGATTTTTGAAGGCGGAGTAAATTTTTTCATGCAACATGTCAGTGATGACCGGACCATGGCCGAAAAAGTCACCCGCAAAAACATGAACCAGCAAAGCTATTGGCAAGGCAAAAACGAGCCCATATTGCAAGGTGAAGAAGCTACCGATGAAGAATTCGCCGAAGTCATGAAGAAAATGGGGTAGAAAAAGTTCACGTTATAATTATTTAAGTCGAATATTTACATGATAAAATAGACATATGGACCAAACTCAAAACTGGTATGCGCAACTTATCAAACCCACCTGGGCGCCGCCAAGCTGGCTGTTTGGCCCGGTGTGGACAGTGCTTTATATCATTATCGCTGTCAGTTACGGCACCGTGTTTATCCGGACATTTACCGGTAAATTGTCATGGCTGGTGGCCTTGCCTTTTGCCCTCAACCTGGTTTTCAACCTGGCTTTTTCACCCATTCAGTTTGGTCTGCAAAACAATGCTTTAGCCGCTATTGATATATTATTGGTCCTCGGCACGCTCATCTGGACCATGATCACTATCTGGCCGCATGCCCGCTGGATCACTTATGCCAATATCCCATATTTACTTTGGGTTATATTTGCAACCATACTCCAATTTACCATTACTTATCTAAATTGGAAGCAATAATAGATAATACACAAATTATGAAAAAATTTACAATTTTACTGACTGTACCCTGCCATATCTGTGGTTTGTGATAATATCAAATATAGCTTCATACCTGGCGGGTAGATTAGTTTTCTGATAGATATAATTAATTAGATAGAAATAATTATTTAACTTTCTTAAATGAGAAAATTTTTGATCGTTTTCATCTTGTTGATCGCACCTTTTTGTAGTTTTACCGGAGGTAAGGCCAAAGCAGAACAAATTCTTACACCCCGGAAAGTGACAGCCACTTCCGGCCCGGTGGATATTTTTGTCGGTTCACTGGAATACAAATTATCTTTCTGGAATGTTGGCAGCCAGGGCGGGGCGGAATATGGTGACGTGGTTGTGACCATAGTTTGTCTGGAGGCAACCGGTGACTGGGATTGTTCCGAGGAAGATTTGGGACCGGTCGCAGGAACATTTACCGGTGGTCCAAATGGACATTTTGTAGTGGAAGGGATCGGGTTTGACCTCATCGACGGCCGGCAGACCACGGTTTATGACGGTGGCTATGCGGTGGTATTCAATGTTGACAATCCGGAAGCTTTTGATGATCAAGTAGATACAGAGATAGAAAAAGAGAAGTATACAAAATTGCCAACTTCAGAAAATTGGAATGATATACCAGACGAAAAACTTGATTATTCCTTTCCCAAAATTTCCAAAATCTTGGGGGAGGTTGAAGTGAGTGATCCCAACAAGAGATCGAATATTGTTGATAGTGTCTGGCGAAATTATTGGGGGGACCAAGAATCATGGCGGAAATGGGAAGCCCCGGCGGCCGGGCAGGACTTGACTAAACAATCAGTGGTCAAAACCGGCATTGGTATGGCAGTGCTTGAGTTTGAGGATGGCACCAAAATTGTGCTGGGACGCGACAGCCGGATATCTATCAACGATGCCGGTTTTACGATAGAAAATGGATCGGGCATATTGACTTACAAAAAATATGGAAGCAAATTTATTCTCGAATCAAGAAGAGTCAGATTTGGCATTGTCGGTACGACGGTCAGTTGGGTAAGTGATGGTGACGAGATAGATTTCAAAGTGCTCGAGGGAAAAGTAGAGGCTGCACCAGAAGATGGCGGAGAAACAATAATCCTCAACGCGGGAGAAGAAATAAGTGCCGATGAGAGAGGTTTGTCGGCGGTATGGGAATTTGACGAAAGTTCGGAATTGGACCGTTGGGACCAGCTGGAAAGTGAAATTGGCAGTCAACCTGCAAAAGCCGTCAATGAATCTGGCTCAACAGGAATTCCCACTATATTGCTCGTATTGGTTTTGATCATAATAGTAATTTTGATTCCGGTGGCAGCAATTATTGTTATAGTATGGATAGTGGCCAGGAGGAGGAAATAAAGATAACATATGAAAAACCATGACAAGCGAAATTTGTTTTAGAAATTCTTTTTTTCTATCAAAATGCTTAAAACCCAATACGGAAACAGTTCCTTTTGTAGGATAAAGTAAT
>JAHJAL010000083.1 GCA_018814055.1 Patescibacteria group bacterium | reverse complement strand
TTTAATTTTTTTGAAAAAGATGATGGTAAAGGAGATGGTAAGGCCGAGGTAAATTAGGTTTTCCGGTCGGACTGTGCTCAGAATTGGTTGCCATTCGGCAATATACTTGGCGGTAATTTCCGAAGCGGCGACGTGATATATTTCTGAATATAGATGATAGGTATAGGGGTTGATAAAGGTGACGAGGATGCTTGAGGCAAATATGGCTAGTTGTTTGGCCGGCCAAATAATTTTTTTGTGAGTTTGATATGATTGGGAGATTTTGGAGATGATAAATATGGCAAATAGGATAAGACCGGCCGGAAAGCCAGCGTGGATGTTGGCCCAAGAAAGGAACAATAAAATGGTTGCGAGGGTAAAGATTGGACTTGATTTGGATTGAAAAATCTTTTGGAGAAGAAGGTAAAGTACAAAAAATAGGAAAAAGGAGATAATTTGAGGCCTAACTGCCAAATAGGGGATGAGGATTATTGATGACAATAATATATAGGATAGCTCGGGGTAATTTTTGCTCTGGAGGGTGTAGTAAATGAAGGGAAGGGAGGATATAATAGTGAAGAGTATTGTCATGACGATCCAGAGTTGGTGGTGATAAGAGAGGTACAAGATTGTATCGACAAGCCATTCATGGTTGACCCATTGGTGTCCGGCCATGGTATATGAGAATTCATCGTGGTGTTGGATTTGTTGGTGATTTATAATCCATTCTCCGCTTTTGATATGCCATCCTAGATCGGGGTCGAGGGTGGTGGAGATGATTACAAAAAAGGAAAGGAGGATTAGTATAATAATTATGGTTTTTTCGAGTTTCATAAGGGAATTATGAATGTGGGGTTTGTATAAATTATTTTATTGTGTGCTTAATTTGTGTGTCGCAGACTCGCTCTTTTTACTATATACATTAGAGTGAGAGCTCAGACAGGTGCGTTCACACAAATTTAGCACACAATAAAATAATTTATACAATTCTGGAATTAAAAAAAATATATTATGAAGAAGAGAAAATGGCAGGGAAAAATTATTGCGGAGTTACTAAAAAATTATGAGAAGAGAGAACCACGGTGTCGGCACTTTATGAGGTGTGGGGGATGCAGTATGCAGGATTTTGGTTACGATGATCAGCTAAAGGGAAAAGCGGGGAAGTTACGGGAGTTGTTTGGGGATTTGACTACCAATATCAATGTAACATGTCGGGGAGATCGGGAATATGGTTATCGGACCAGGATGGATTATGTGGTGTCGACGGGGGGTTTGGGGTTGCGCCGTAAACGGAGATTTGATGAGGTGGTTGATTTGGAAGAGTGTTTTTTGATTGATAATGAGATTTTTTTGTTTTTGAAGGAGATATACAATACTGGATTAAAGTTGGGTTTGGTGCCATATGATTTGAAAAGCCATGAGGGTTTTTGGCGATATATATCGGTACGGGTTAATGATCGGCGGGAATTTATGGTGATATTGAATACCAAGAGCGATGTTGATTTGTTTCCTGTGTTGGATCGGTTGGTGGAGGGGATTGTAAATGAAAAAATAAAACCTGTGTCGATATATCATATTATAAATGACGGGTTGGCAGATACGAATTTTGGAAGTATAAGGAAGTTTTGGGGTGATGAGTATCTTGGTTTTGATATTGGCAATATGGATATAAGAATTGGGCCGAATACTTTTTTCCAAAATAATATTGAGTTGTTAAATGGTTTGATTGCGAAATTATTGGAATATATCAATGATGATGATTGGGTGTTGGATTTGTATTGCGGGGTAGGGACATTGTCTTTGCCAATAGCAAAAAAATGTAAAGAAGTGTTGGGAATAGAATTAGTGGAGGAGAGTATAGAATTAGCGCGGTTGAATGCAGATAATAATAATATTGATAACGTTGTGTTTGAGGTGGGAGATGTGGGGAAAGTGATCGCGAAATTAGGAGGGGAGTCATTGAAACACAATGTTTTGCTTTTGGATCCGCCGAGGAAGGGATTGGAGAAGACGGCAGTGGAATTATTGAAATTTGATTTTGAGAAAATCATATATATGTCTTGTAATCCGATTACCCTGAAGAAGGATTTGGAAGTTTTGTTGGAAAAATATGAAATTGTGGAGATCAGTTGGTGGGATTTGTATCCGCAGACACCTCATGTGGAGGGGTTGGTATTTTTGCAAAAAAATTGAGAACCAAAAAATACCACTTACAAGTAAGTGGTATTTTTTGGTTTTTTGGATGGAATCTAGGGGCCCATGTACCAGTCGACGGGGTCGATGTTGCGGTGGTGGTCACCGTTGGCGACGGTGACGGTTATTTTGTTGTGGGAAAGGCAGCCGACGTTCATGCCGCAGGTGACGAATTCGGTGTAGTAGGCAGTGTAAGTAGGATCGATGAAATAGGAGTATACGTAGTAATCACCGGGGGGGACTTCGAGTTGATACCCACGACCAGCGGTGTATTTGAGATCATTGATGAGCGAGTTGGTGCAGTAGGGACTGGAGGCGCCGCCGGTATCTTCTGCGCAAACTGTCAGGTCGGGAATTTGTTCGGATGGGTAACTTAGGTTGCCTTCGATGGTTCCGACTTGCAAAGCGGGAGCGGGTGGTTGGGCTGAGCCATCTTTGTCAATGTCATCGAGGCCTTCTTCAAGGTCCTTAAGCTCTTTTTCTAGTTTTTTGAGTTCGTCTTCGAGTTCTTTGTCAAATTTATTACCA
>JAHJAL010000082.1 GCA_018814055.1 Patescibacteria group bacterium | reverse complement strand
TTTCCTATGCTAAACATTATCGGCAGACGTAAACTTTGGTATATTATCTCAGCTGTTATTATAATTCCCGGCCTGATTTCATTGATTACCAATGGCCTGTTGCTTGGTATCGACTTCAAAGGTGGCACGTTGATGGAGCTCGAGTTTGTCGATCAAGAAAACGTAAATACCGAAAATATCCGTCAAAATTTGGCTCCATTGGAACTTGGCAACTTAATTGTTCAATCATCCGGACCCAACAAAATCATTATCAGAACAGACACACTGGCTGTTGAAGATGACCAAACTACCACCCCAGCCCCCAACGAAATAGATCAAAGCTCACCATCCGAAATCGGGTATCTAATAAGTGCTGCCCATGCCCAAGAAACAGAAAATGACCAAACCGACGTCCACGAATCAGACCAATCATCAACCGCAGTCATTATTGGCGGTACCGAAAAATACCATGAAATCATCAGTATTTTACAAGATAAATACGGTACTATCGACGAAATTAGATACGAAGCTATCGGCCCCACAGTCAGTAAAGATTTAGCCACCAAAACAATCTGGGCAATTATTATCGCTTCTTTGTGTATCATCTTGTACCTGGCCTGGGCATTTCGCAATGTTCCTGCCCCCGCCAGTCCATGGCGATTCGGCATTTGTGCTGTCGCTGCTTTGCTACATGACGTTATATTTGTCTTGGGTATTTATTCCATTTTGGGAGCAGTCTGGCACATTGAACTGGATATTTTATTTCTACCAGCCATCCTTACCGTTATGAGTTTCTCAGTCCACGACTCAATTGTCGTCTTTGACAGAGTCCGCGAAAACCTACGCAAATATACCAAAAATTCATTTGAAGAAGTAGTAAACATCTCTGTGAACGAAACTTTGGTCAGATCTTTAAACCTCTCTTTGACCGTAGTTGTTACTCTCGCAGCACTATATCTATTTGGCGGTGAATCTATCAAAATATTCGTCCTCACATTGATAATCGGAATCATTTCCGGCACTTATAGCTCAATTTTCAATGCCTCACCGCTATTGGTCACTTGGCATTATATGACCAATAAAAAAGATTAATCAAAAAATTTTTTCAAATCATACATAATCGTAGAGACGCAAAATCTTGCGTCTCTAATATATAATTCATATGAAAATTTTACACGAAGACAACCATATAATTATTGTAAACAAACCCTTCAATCTCCTAACCCAGGGTGATGCAACCCATGACGATTCACTATTCGATCAAGTAAAAAAATATATAAAAACCAAATACCGCAAACCCGGCAACGTATATCTCGGCCTTGTTCACCGTCTCGATCGCCCCGCCTCCGGCCTGATTGCATTCGCTAAAACATCAAAAGCCGCCTCTAGACTATCCAAACAACTCCGCGAAAGTAAGTTTACCAAGCGTTATCTTGCTCTAGTCGAGGATCACGTAGAAGTAGGGGAGACCCAAACCCTCTTGCATTACCTAAAAAAACTCCAAACCAAAAATCTAGTCAAAATATCAAATACTCCCAAACAAGATTACAAAAAAGCTACTATGATATATAAAGCACTAGACATTCACAATAAACATATTTCTCAACATTCTAGTAATTTTTCATTAGTCATTAATAATTTACTTAAATCTACGCGCAAAATATATCCTAATCACACAAGTTTTTCCCTACTTGAAGTTAATCTAATCACCGGCCGCCCGCACCAAATCCGCGCTCAACTCTCATATATCGGACATCCAATTATCGGCGATGTCAAATATGGCGCTGCTTCTTTTTTGCCCGACAAAAATATTGGTTTAATAGCTTATCATCTATCTTTTATCCACCCAACTACCAGAAAAATACTTTCCTTTACGTTATAGACATTAATATGATCAATAAATTCCAATTCAAACTTATCAAGCAATCCTCCAAAACCCAAGCTAGAGTAGGGGAGATCACCACTCCTCATGGCAAAATCAAAACCCCATGCTTCATGCCTATCGCCACCGCCGGCGCTATCAGGTCACTGGATTTCAAGACATTGAGTGATTTAGGGGCGGATATATGTCTTGGTAACACTTATCACCTGAATTTGCGCCCGGGCGACAAAATTATCAACCAGGCAGGTGGCCTGCATAAATACATTGGCTGGCAGAAACCAATTCTGACTGATAGCGGTGGCTACCAAGTCTACAGTCTTGCCAAGCGCAGACGAATAACCCCTCGTGGGGTCGAATTTCAATCACATCTTGACGGTAGTACACATTTCCTCTCTCCTGAAAAATCAATCAAAATACAGCAATATTTGGGTTCTGACATCATGATGGTATTGGATGAATGTCCCCCAAGTACCGCTAATTATGATTACACCAAGAAATCCCTAGATTTGACACTCAAATGGGCCTCTAGATGCAAAAAAACTCATACAAATCCCAGACAGGCTTTATTTGGCATTGTTCAAGGTGGATTGTTCGAAGAGCTCAGAATCAAATCATCCAAAGAAACCCAAAAACTCGACTTTGATGGTTATGCTATCGGTGGACTGGCGGTAGGGGAGAGTCACCAAGATATGTACAAAGTACTCAAATACACTATTCCCACCCTCCCAGAGGACAAACCACGCTACCTAATGGGTGTTGGTACACCCGAAAACATAGCTGAAGCCATCGAAATTGGAGTCGACATGTTCGACTGCGTTCTTCCCACCAGAAATGCCCGCCATGGCCATCTTTTTACTTCAGAAGGCATTATACGCATCAAAAATAATAAATACAAAAACGATTTTTCATCCCTCGATGATCAATGCAAATGTTATACATGCTCAAACTACACCAAATCCTACCTCAGACACCTCATAACCAATAAAGAGCCCATGTCTATGTGTCTAAACACATTACACAATCTGACGTACTATATCAACTATATTGCCAATATTAGAAATAGAATATAAATTGTGCGACCAATATTTTTCAAATAATTATAT
>JAHJAL010000014.1 GCA_018814055.1 Patescibacteria group bacterium | reverse complement strand
CCAAACAACTGTTTGATCTGATTTCCAACCAATCAATGCTCAAAGACACCATTGACCGCTTCAAAATCAAAATACCAGTCGAAAACATATTCATCAATCCCAACAAAAACTTTATCCCGGAAATAAAAAAACAACTTCCGAAATTCCCCCCAGAGAATATTATCGCCGAACCCGTTCCCAGAAATACCGCTAGCGCCATTGGCTTATGCTGTACATACATATACAAAAAAGACCCCAAAGCCATAGCCGCCTTCTTTCCTGCTGATCACCGGATTTCCCATGAAAAAAAATTCGTAAACTATATTGTCAAATCAGGCAAACTAGCCAAAAAATTACAGCGCATAGTTCTACTTGGCATCAAGCCAACTTTTCCACACACCGGCCTGGGTTACATAAATATCGACAAACCCATCAAAAATCCCTACGTCGAGGCCTACAAGATCAAAAAATTCATCGAGAAACCAAAACTTTCCACCGCAAAAAAATTCTTCAAAAGCCGAAAACACTTATGGAATGCCGGTATGTATATTGCCCCTGTCAAAGTAATGCTCGATGCCTTCAAAAAACACCTACCCAAAAGCCATCTAGCCCTGCAAAAAATATATGATGCTATTGGCACCAAACAGGAACAAACAGTACTCAAAAAATATTTCCCCAAGATGGACAACATTCCCATCGATTATGGTATCTCCGAAAAAGAAAAGAATCTTATCGGTATCCCGGCCGATGATATTGGATGGAGCGACATCGGTACTTGGAAAACTTTATTTGATGAACTCTGTCTCAACAACCATGAAAAAGTCTGCAATGTGATCAAGGGCGAAGTATATCCTATAGATACAGATCAATCACTCATCTACGGCTTGTCCAAACCAATCGCCACCGTCGGCCTCAGAGACACAATCATCGTTGATATGCCTGATATTACCCTGGTATGCCACAAAGACAAAACCAACGAAGTTCGGAAAGTCATCGAACTCCTCAAACAAAAGAAAAAAGATAAATATCTTTAAAACTCCCACCCATCACCGCATATTAGGTTGTTTTTTGTGATTTTTTCCACTACAATATCATATAGTCGTCAAATTCATTGATTATCCATTATTAATAATAAATTGTGCAAAAAAATACTTTTCTGTTCACTATATTAATTATTGTCATCGCCGTAATTGCCGCTCTAGTCACCTGGCCATCCGGCCCCGACCTCAATATAAGTCAATTAGATCTCAGCAAGGAACTCAAAATCCACCAAGGTCTTGATCTCAAGGGCGGAACACAGTTGACATATCAAGCTGATATCAACCTGGTTCCTATGGCCGAAAGAGAAGAGGCATTACAGGGAGTAATAAATATTATCGATTTTCGCATCAATCAACTCGGTGTCGCTGAGCCCCTGATACAAACCAGTGGGCAAGACAAAATTATTGTCGAGCTGCCCGGTGTCAATGATATCAGCCAGGCAATAAATTTAATCGGAAAAACCGCCCAACTTCAATTCAAAGACGAAAACCCCGAATCAGACCCCAATCTTTCACAGGCCGATCCCGATTGGTGGCAAGAAACACCGCTAACTGGAGCCAATCTCAAAAAAGCCGACATAGAAATTGACCCCCAATCCCAAAAACCGATTGTCACTCTGGAATTCAACGACGAAGGTAAAGAACTCTTCGCCAAACTCACCAAGGAAAATCTCAACAAACGGATCGCTATTTTCCTTGACAATATCCTGATATCGGCACCCACCGTCCAAGCAGAAATAACCGATGGCAGTGCCATTATTGAAGGCGATTTCACCGTTGAAGACGCCAAAGAACTCAAAATTCAACTAAATTCCGGCGCTCTTCCAGTTCCGGTCAAACTAATTGCCCAATCCAATATCGGCGCCACCCTGGGCAACGAAGCCATGCAAAAAAGCCTGGTAGCAGGTTTAATTGGCCTCATACTAATAATAATCTTTTTATTACTAAATTATCGACTCCCTGGTTTACTCGCCTCAATCGCCTTGTTTTTATATATACTAATTTCTATTTCTATTTTTAAACTTGTCCCGGTAACAATTACCCTTGCCGGCGCCGCCGCCTTTATTCTCTCGATTGGTATGGCGGTTGATGCCAATATCCTGATCTTCGAACGCTCCAAAGAAGAGTTGCGTGAAGGTAAATCATTACAATCCGCTATCGAATCAGGTTTTTTACGCGCCTGGCCTTCAATTCGAGATGCAAACTTTTCCACACTAATCACCTGTCTCATACTCTGGTTTGTCGGCACCGGCACCATCCGCGGTTTTGCCCTCACTCTGGCCATTGGCGTCTTAGTCAGCATGTTTTCCGCTATCACTATCACCCGCACATTTCTCAGAATATTTTTGGGCAACAATGACAATCCTCAAATATTTGGCATTAAAGTAAAAAAATAAATCAT
>JAHJAL010000081.1 GCA_018814055.1 Patescibacteria group bacterium | reverse complement strand
GTTTACGGCTGATCAATCAACGGCCGCCAAGAAAGAATCGATGAAGGAGTTGAAGAAAAGGTTGAAACAGAAATATAAAAAGAGGCAATCAGGCGGTGGAAATTTTTTGGATAAATAAAATGAAAACTATTATCACCATCGACGGGCCGGCTGGTGGGGGCAAAAGTACACTGGCGAGGAAACTGCAAGAAAACTTGCCGGATTTTGTGCTGGTGGATATTGGGTCTTATTTTCGATGGGCAGCATATTTGTGTCTGAAAGATGGAGTTGATTTGACCAAGCGCAAAGATGTATATGATCATGTCAAAGATAAATTGGAGCTGGAGTTTGGATCTGAAAAGAGTGGCAAGTCGGATGAATTGATGGTTTATTACCGGGGCAAAAATATAAATAGAAAAATCTTTTCCCGGCAAGTATCGGTCAATGCTTCTTATCCTTCAAAATATTATCTGATACGGAAACTGATCAGGAGAAATCTACGCGAGTTGGCCAAAAAACACAACATCATTATCGCCGGCCGCGATACTGGCACCTACACTTTTCCTGACGCGACTATCAAATTTTTCCTGACGGCCAATCTGGAGTCACGAGCCAAGCGGCGGTATCATGATATGAAATACGCGGGCAAGAAAATTGCCCTATCAGAAATCAGAGAGCAGATAGCCAAAAGGGACCAGAGTGATACGACTGAAAAGGACAGCCCTCTGAACATGCCAAGGGATGCGATTTCGATTGATAATACGAATATGACGATTAAACGGACCTGGGAGGAGTGCATGAAAATTATCAATATAAAATTAAAAAAATTGTAGGGGCAGGTTTAAAAACCTACCCAAATATGCGATGCGGGCTACCTTGCTTTTTTGCTATTGGCGTTGAATATGTTTATAATGACTGTGTTTTACACATTATTACAAATATATGGGATTGGAATCTTTGCCAATCAAAGAGGGAGAACAAACGTTAGAACGGATTGAAAAAAAGATCGAAGAGATGGGATATAAGATCTTAAACATTGGTTGCCAGGTAGGTAGATTAAAATCAAATGACGAATCATATGTTGATAGTTATGGTGATATTAACTTCTGTGCGGTACCGATGAATATGGACCTGGTTGATCAGACGGAAGAAAGATATTGTTTGGGATGCAAAAAAGTTGATGAGAATAATTTTTTGATTATTCAACATGATAAAATTAAGAAAAATTGGGATGTAATAAGTATCGAGCGAAATAGTGAATCGGAAAATGAAGATTTTGTTGTTAGCATGGAGGGTAATATTTTTTGGTCGCCAAAAATGAATTACCATTTGCTTTATCCTGATAATAGATGGTTTTGGTTGGGGGAGAAAGAAGAGGAAGGGGAAAAATTAATAGATGATGTTGTTTGAAAGCAAGAAAAAAGACTCCCGCGCAAAGCGCGGGAGTTTTGAATTATGTCTTGATTTATTCTATAAAATATGAGACAATACTATGATTTATATGGCATTACTCATATGGTTGAGGAAAACAAAAATCAAAATTATTCCGATAGAAACAAATCCAAAGAATATATGGATAGACCAGCTCGATCCGGGTTGGAATTTGGCCGATTTGAACCAAAAAGTCTGCTGGAAAACAAAGACAGGGCCATAGAAGAAGGGATAGATATTTTTCAGAGAGAAAATAGGCTGCAAGAAGATATATTTAGTGCTTACAAACAAGGGAATATTTCGGAATCAGATTTTATAAATTTGACGGAAAGAGTGTTTGAGCATGATGCTTATGGTGGATTGAAGCTTTTAAAGAATGTGAAAGAAAAAGATTTGAAACGACATAATTTAATAGATATTTTTACACCCCAATCAATTAACAAGCATGATAAATTAGCCGAAGAGATAAAAAAACAAATAAGGAAAAAATTTCCCAAACCTAATGATAGCGTGGCTGGTATGTTACTTCGTGATATTGGGTGGATAGAAAAAGAAAAACTTGAAAAAGCAGAGAAATTTTGGCCCCTTAGTGATGAGAGAGGGAGGTCTTTTGGTAATCAAAAAGCCAAAGAATTGTGGACAAAGATTGAAACGCATTATGCTGATTATCTGCTACTAAAAAAGATCAAAGCATTGGATTACGCCGACCCAAGGTCGGCAGCGGAGTCTCTGGGTGAAAATAGTCTGGCGGAGTTTTTTGCGCCGGAGACAACACCGCAAAAGATCAAATATGACGTGGGTGTAAATATCCGGTCGCGAGACAAAGCGAGAGCAAAATGGTTGAAAAGATTCAGGACTTTGCTTGACGCAACTCTCAATGATCCCGAACTGACCTGGCGGGAAAAACAGCAGGAATTTGCCCGCGAGATCAGTATGGATGAGCTGCAAAAGGAAATAACAGAATCGTTGGATAAAAGAAATACAGGGGGGAAATTGGGATGTGACCAGGATAAAAAGGAATACCTGATAAAAAAAGACGGGATAGAATTGACTAGTGAAAAAATAACTGAAGGCAATATTATAACTAAGACTTTGCCCTACCAAGAGGTAACATCGGGATATAATTTCTTATACTCAACCGGCGGCGGATTTACGGTAGTGTCAGAACCAGAACAAGCAAAAAAGCAATATTTCAAATCAGTCAGTGCTGATGGTATTGTTAGCGGCCCGATTACTGATTTTGGGAGACATAATCCTAAGTTGATGATTGACAAATTTTCGGCAGGAAAGATGGACCGTGATGATCTGGAAGTACGGAAGATGGTGGTAGAGCAGGGATTTGAAAATTCCTGGAATAATAATCTTAATTATCTACGTATGACAGATTATTTGGAACTGTTTAATCCAGTTAAAATACTTTCGGCGGAAAAAACAGATGAGATACAAATTTACAAAGAAGACCGTAACCAGGCCAATTTATTACTGGTGGGTTTTGACGGCCAGAAAAAGAATATGTATTGCGAGGGCAAGGGGGTGACGGTGGAGAATATACAGGTTACATATGGGAGTGGTTCGTTTATTGACGGGTCATGGGCGAGATTTATCAAGCTGGTAAATGGGCAGTGGGCGATTTATCATGACCGCAATAATCCCCAGGAATGTCTCACAACTATTCCTGATGGTTGTTTACCAGTTAGTAATATTTATCAACCTTTGGATAGGAAATTATTTACTGTCCATCAACTTGACTCAAATGGTAAGGCATTATTCTCGGTGATTATGGATGAGGACGGCAATGCGATATCCGAAAAACATAATTTTATAGATTTCCAAGGAGAATATATTTATCAAGAGATGATATATCTTGCTAAAAGTAATCCTTATTGTTCCGGGCCGGAAGAGATATGGTCGGAGTCGTCGGGATTATTGGTATCAGAAGACTGCCCGATCAAGAAGATTTGGGGCATGCAGGATCGTATTTATTGGGTCAATGATAGAAATAAGTTTAAATGTCGATATAGAGATCAAGGAGCAAAAATAACCAATACAATAACAACTTTGAAAAGCGATAATGAAATAAATTTTATAATGAGGTTTACAAAAAATGGGGTTAATGATCGGATAGTATATCCGACTAATCTAAAAAATGAACTTGTGTTGGGAGTTATTGATGGGCGGGGAAACTGGGACAAGTTGGATAGTAGCGGTTTATATAAAGAGATTGTGAAGATGGAGAGTGTTGGGGAGAAATGCTTGGTAGTTCATCGAGAAAACAAAAAATTGAAAATTTTTCTGGAAGGATTGGGAGATGTGGGCGGAGAGTGGGATAAGATATATTTTTTGAAGGAGCGGGGTAATGAATTGTTGATCTGCGGCCGGAGAGGAGATGAAATATTGGAAGTGGCGGTGGATCTGGACCTGAAACCGGGTTTAACCAATGAAGAAATGACCAAGCTGAAATTACTGAATTTGATCAAACAGTATGACCTGTTGGTTTATGAGGAAGGCATTTTCAAGAAAAAGGGGCGCGATACTTATTCCCAACAGGGAAAAGATAAACTGGCAGCCAAAGAGGCGGAGTTGAAGGCAAAAAGAGAGGAATTGAAGACCAAAATTTTGGAATACTTTGATAATGATTCGGCGGCCAAAGAGATGTGGGAAAAATATGATCCAGAAAAGGGCCATCGGCAATATTCACCCAAATTTGCCGACAAGATTGCCGAGATAGTCAAAGCCAGTCCGGAATTATTTTTGGACTTTTTTCGGGCCAAAAAAGATAAAAATCTGGAAAAACTGGCGGGTGATATCATCGATCAAATTTTTCAAGATGCATTAACAGAAAAAGAACAGGAACCGGCCAAGAAAGATCATTGGGTGAAAGGTTTGGCCAAAAATATAGTATCAAAAATATTTGGCGGCACTGGAGAATCAAATGTAGTGGAACGATTTAACCGTTGGATGAAAGCCAAACCCGAATACCAAAAACATAAACCCAAATTAACTGATTTCTTTCGAACCAATAGTCAAGCAAAACGGCAAGTTTTGGGAGGAAATCCGCGGGAGGGGGGTAAGGGGTTGGAATTGATGAGGTGGGACAAACACTATCAAGGTTTTTTGTGCAATAGTTTGCTGGGTAAATGTGATGATGGCAAGAATTGGGAATATATAGATTTTCCGGTGGAGATCAAGTTGCAAGAACCGGTACGGGAAATCACCACTACTATGTCCGTAGTGAAAACTTGGAATCAAGTAGATTTGCCCAAACCGATCAATGCGGAAATTATCCCCACCAGAATAAAAGGTATTACCATGAATAATCAGGAAATTAATTTGGCCAGTCATATTAACCAGACCGGACAGGTAACGGCTATCATGGATCCCAATAAACCTATCAAAAAAATTACTTACTCCTGGCAGGAGAGCAAAGAAGAAGAAATAGCCGACATCAAACAATCAGATTATGATACTTTTCGCAACAACTGGAGCCGGGAACATGCCAAGGATTTACTGGTAAATATTTCACCCAATTTGGATGAGAGATATGAGCAATTTCTTGCTTTAATCAATAATTTATCACCCAAACAAAAAGTAATATCGATTGAAGAATTCATCAAAAAAATCGGGTATTATGATATGGACAATGTAGAGACCCTGGCCCAAAAAGACAACAAGACATTTGATGAAAAGCTATTGCTGATGGAGGAGCGTCTGGATTTCCTGAAAAAAAATAATTCTCAACTGACCGGTAAGCTGGGCGATAAATATATCGCCGGAGTATGCGCTGATTATGCCTTGCTGACGGTCGCTTTGCTGCGTAAAGCCGGTTTTATGGCCGGATACGCCAGCGGAGTGGATGCCAATGGACAAACAGCCACTTCCAAAGACGCACATGCTAAAGCATTTGTGCTTTGGCCGGATGAGGAAGGTAAAGCAATAATTCATACGGTAGACAGTACACCGGGCGGTATCGATGAAAAACAACAGGAGGAAATAGCTGAACATCTTCATATCGAAACTATTACCGAGAAAGAAAAAAGGCTGGAGGAAGAAAAAGATAAATACGTAAATGCTGTTTCACAACAGGTAAAAACCTGGCAGGATTTGACAGCGGAAGAGCTGGCCAAAATTGACAATGGTGTACTCGAACAAACACTCAACGAATATCTATCATCACGAGTCAAACAATCTCATGTCAAATCATTGCGCCGCATGCTGGAAGCTTACTGGTACTCCCCCACTCACAAAGCTGATATATCGGATAAAGAACTAAAAAGGGAAATCGGGTTGTTCCTGGCAAATCAGATCAGGGCGAAAAAAGAAAAACTGGCCATAGAGGATAAAAAAATCGGCGCCGGCAAGGATATGATGGAAATGGTGATTGATTTTGCCGATAAATTCAGGCGGGACAATGATAACTTGTCGGAAGCAGAAGCATTGGACAAAGTTAAGCAAATTACTGCCGCTGTGCCTGAGGGTTTGCTCACCAGGGTGGAAGTTGAGATTATCGGTTTGATCACCAAGTATTTGCAGGGCAATAGGATGATAAGGAGATAGAGCGGAGTTTTTTCTGTTGAATTGACGCTATATCGACTATTCAACAATGTTTGAGTATGTTTGATGCCTGGTTTGAGTTAGTTTGATGCTTAGTTTGATAAGGTTTATTCCTAATGCTGAATTATAGTATCATATAGGAGTACGATAAACTTTATTAAATGTTATAAATTTAAATAATTATGAGTATATTGAAATGGATATTTGGGGATCCAAATGTAAAGGAGATGAAGAGGATTCAGCCGGTGGTGGATCGGATCAATGAATTGGAAGAGGATATAGCTAAGTTGTCGGATGAAGATTTAAAAGGGAAGACTGATTATTTTAAGAATGTAATTAAGGAAAAACAGGAAAAGGGAGAGGAGGACGAGAAAATACTGGAGGATTTACTGCCGGAGGTGTTTGGTGTGGTGAGGGAAGTGGCGAGGAGGACGGTCCAGATGCGGCATTTTAATGTGCAGCTGGTGGGGGGAATAGTGATGCATCGAGGGAAGGTGGCGGAGATGAAGACGGGTGAAGGTAAGACGTTGGTGGCGACTTTGCCGCTATATCTCAACGCGCTGATGGGCAAGGGATGTCACTTGGTGACGGTCAATGATTATCTGGCGAGAAGGGATGCGGACTGGATGGGACCGGTTTATCATTTTCTAGGTATGAGCGTGGGAGTGATTCAGCATCGAGAGTCGTTCTTGTTTGATCCTTCCATGGTAGAGGAAAAGGAGGAGACGGAGGATACTAGGGGTAAACAATTGCAATTTCGTTTGAAGAAATGCACTAGACAGGAAGCATACAATGCGGACATAACGTACGGGACCAACAATGAGTATGGATTTGATTATCTGCGGGATAATATGGTGGTGGATTTGAAGCAAATGGCTCAGCGGGATTTATATTATGCGATTGTGGATGAGGTGGACAATATTTTGATTGATGAGGCCAGGACACCGTTGATTATTTCGGGGCCGGGGGCGGAGGTCAGTCAAATGTATCAGCAGTTTGCTAGGATTGTGCCAAAGCTTGCGGAAAACGCCGATTACAACGTGGACGAAAAGATGAAGGCAGTATCACTGACAGAAGATGGCATCAATCATGTAGAGAAATTACTGGGGCTCAAAAATATTTATGAAGAACAGGGAATCAAAACAGTTCATCACTTGGAAGAAGCCTTGAAGGCGCAGATATTGTTTAATCGGGACAAGGATTATGTGGTCAAGAATGGGGAAATATTGATTGTGGATGAATTTACCGGCCGATTGATGCCGGGAAGGCGTTATTCCAAGGGACTGCATCAGGCGATAGAGGCCAAAGAAGGGGTGGAGATCAAGCGCGAGAGCAAAACGATAGCGACAATCACTTTTCAGAATTATTTTCGACTATACAATAAATTGGCTGGCATGACTGGTACGGCGGAGACGGAGGCGGAGGAGCTGGGAGCGATTTATAATCTGGATGTGGTGGTGATTCCGACCAACAAGCCGATAGTGCGCGATGATATGAATGATCTGATATATAAATCAGAGGAGGGTAAGTACAACGCGGTAATGGAGGATATCAAAATGCGACATGAAAAGGGTCAGCCGGTGCTGGTAGGCACGATATCGGTGGAAAAATCAGAAGTTTTGTCCGATCTTTTGACTCGCAATGGTATCCCGCACAATGTCCTCAACGCCAAACATCATGAGAAAGAATCACAGATAGTGTCCAAGGCGGGTGAAAGGGGAGGGGTGACGATAGCGACCAACATGGCCGGTCGAGGTACGGACATCAAGATTACTGATGAAATCAAGGAGCTGGGCGGTTTGCATATCATCGGTACCGAGCGGCATGAGTCCAGACGAATTGATAATCAGCTGCGGGGCCGGGCGGGGCGACAGGGCGATCCCGGTTCCAGCCAGTTTTTTGTGTCGCTGGAAGACGACTTAATGCGGATTTTTGGTTCGGACAAGATCAAATCGATGATGGAGACATTTGGGTTTCCGGAGAATCAGCCGATAGAGCATAAATTGATTACCGGCTCGATTGAGAATTCTCAGAAAAAGGTGGAGGGTTATAACTTTGATATCCGCAAAAGCGTGGTTGATTATGATGATGTGATGAATAAACACCGGGGAGCAATATACAAAAAACGGCTAAACATTTTGCATAAAGATGATTTGAAAGAAGAAATGAAGGAGATTTTGAAAGATGCCGTGCGGGAGATTACAAATACGCATACGACCGGACCAAAGAACGAATGGAATTTGACTGAAATCAATGAAAATATGAAAACTATTGCCGGTGGTTACTGGCAGGATGAGGATTTGGTCGGTTTTGAAAATCCGGAGGGGATAGTTGATCATATTCAT
>JAHJAL010000080.1 GCA_018814055.1 Patescibacteria group bacterium | reverse complement strand
TGGCGGAACTGGCAGACGCGTACGACTCAAAATCGTATGGAGTTTACTCCATGAGGGTTCGATTCCCTCCTCGCCCACCTTAAATGAATAATTACGCAAACAATGAATCAATTTATATTTACAATTCATAATTATTCATTACTCATTATTCATTATTAATTACCCCTCATGATCAATCGTCATCTTATCAAAAACTTTATATATATCATCAGTATTGGCATCATCACCCTGATTGTAACAGCCATTATGATTAACGTTTGCGCGCAGTGGCACCAAAACGAACCACTAAATTACCTCACCAATCCCGCCAATTTTTATGAAGTTGAATTATGCAAAGAAAGTCTGGATATAGTATCAAAAAGTCTATACGTCAACGCCTCAATCCTCGGTTTCATTGGATTTTTCCAAATCATTCAGGCCACAATCCTAGCCAGTGACAACCCCAAACTAAAAAAAGACAACCAGCAATTAGCTCTTGCCGGTCGTGTTCTACTGGTAATCTCAATTTGCATGATCATCCTAATGAGAATTGCCTACGTCACTATCTAAAAAATACTTGAAACCGACTACTCAATATTCTAACTTCTTTTTCCAATCGCCCCCAATCAAAGCCATCCTGGCCCACCCCCCCAATCGCTTGATTTATCAAAAAAGCGATTTTTTTCATTTCATCCCTTCCCATTCCCCTGGTAGTCACTGCCGGGGTACCCAAACGAATACCGGACGGGTCCAACGGACTCCTTTTCTCACCCGGAATCGTATTTTTGTTGACTACTATTCCAATCTTCTCCAAAACATCTTGATACTTACCGGCCCCGTATTGCTTATCACTCAAATCCAACAACAACAAATGATTATCTGTACCCCCGGTCACAATTTCCAAACCAAGATCAGTCAACTCACTGGATAAAAATTGGGCATTCTCTATCACTTTTTTCTGATACTCAACAAACTCTTCTGTCAAAGCTTCTTCAAAAGCCACCCCTTTCCCCAGAATCGAGTTTACATGAGGACCACCCTGTAATCCCGGAAAAACCGCTTTATCAATATCGGCCGCCAATTTTTTCCGGCTAAATATCACCGCCCCCCTCGGTCCACGTAAAGTCTTATGGGTCGTAGTCATAGCCACATCCACCCAGTCAAAACAATTCGGGTGCAGCCCGGCTGCAATCAACCCAGCAATATGAGATATATCCGCCAATAAATAAGCTCCAACTTCATCAGCCATTTGCCTGAACTTCCCAAAATCAATTTGTCTGGAATAAGCCGTCGCACCAGTTACTATCAATTTCGGTTTGTTTTCCTTTGCCTGCTTGGCAATTTCATCATAATCAAACCAGCCATCATCCCCCACTCCATAGTGAACAAAATCAAACAACTTACCACTAAAACTTACCTTATGCCCATGAGTTAAATGACCCCCATGACTCAACTTCAAGCTCATTACCTTGTCGCCCTTGCTCAACAAAGCCAAATAGATGGCCATATTGGCCGGACTGCCTGAATAGGGTTGTACATTCACACACCATTCATCCTTTTTCAATCCAAAAACCCGCAAACCCAAATCTTTCGTCCATTCTTCCACTTCATCAACCACTTGATTGCCCGCATAATATCTTTTGCCGGGATATCCTTCAGCATATTTATTACTAAAAATACTACCAACCGCCTCCATCACATTTTTGCTGGCATAATTCTCCGAAGCAATCAAGGTTATTGTTTCTCGTTGCCGCCTACTCTCTCTCTCGATAAATTCTTTATAAATCATTTTCAAATAAATAATTATTTATTAAACCAATTACAATTCGATATCTTCCGCACCTTTCCGTAAAATCTGATAAGGAGATTTGGAAATATCAACCACAGTCGAAGGAATAATATTACCCAAATCACCCGCATCAATCACGACATCTATCAAATCTAATTTATCAGCAAACTGTCCTAAAACATATTCCACGTTGGAGTTTACCGTTTCCGGTTGAGATAGATTTGCACTAGTGGCGACAATCGGAAATCCACACTTCAGACAAACCTCATTGATAAAATTATATTTATCAATCACTCTAAATCCCACTGCGTCGTTATCATTTACCACTTCACCGGCAAATTTCCCCTTCCCTATCAAATCCTTTTTAAGCTTTAATATTACCGTCACCGGTCCAGGTAAATATTTTTTTAAAAATGCCTCCTCCAACATTCCCACATACGCATATTTTTTGATACTGCCTATTTCACCCACCAAGACAGACACTTTTTCACTACTACTTCTCCCCTTTAATTCAAATATCTTTTTCACCGCCTCTCCATCAAAAGCATTACAGCCAACCCCATATAATGTGTCTGTCGGATAAACAACTATTCCACCCTCTTGCAAAACTCGTACTACTTTCTCAATTTGAAACGGTAGTAAATTGCCATTTTTTGCCTGAATTATCTCCATATACTACCCTCCCATTTCTCTCAATCGCCTGATCCTTTCTTCTGTCGGAGGATGAGTCGCAAATAAATTGGAAAACCACGATTTGATTCTTTGCCCTTCCAAAGATTCAAAAGGATTGATTATAAAAAGATGATTCATGGCACTGTTGGATCTCTTCAACATATTCGCCTGCCCTGATATCTTTTCCAAGGCCCTGGCCAATCCATCCGGATATCGAGATAATAACGCGCCATCTGCATCCGCCAAAAACTCCCTGTTCCTGGAAAGCGCCAGTTGAAGCAATTTGGCAATTACTGGTGATAAAATGATAAATACCAATCCGACAATCATCAATACGGTACTACTCCTCTTCCTCGAATCACTCCTTCGAAAACCTGACCGCCAAAATATATCAGCCATCACAGCAATTAATCCTACAAATATTACCACCATTACCCCCAACCTCGTGTCATAATTCTTGATATGGGATAATTCATGAGCTATTACCCCCTCCAATTCAATCTTCTCCAAACGATTCAATAACCCGCTCGTAACAGCCACTACCGCATGCTCCGGACCACGGCCGGTTGCAAACGCATTCATCGCCTGATCCTCGATTATATATATCTTGGGAGTAGGCATCCCGGCCGTGATCGCCAGATTTTCCACCGTGTTATATAGCATAGGATTATCTTTTTTCTGAATTTCTTTCGCGCCAGCCATCATCAACACCAAACTATCTGCCGAGTAATACCCAATCAAGACCGAAGGTACCGCCACAAACAGACCTATCAGCAAACCAAATAAGCCGATATCAGTTACCTCTCCATATAAATACCCCAAAATTACTATCAACAGAAAAAACACAATCAGAATCAACCATGTAGTATATATATTTCGATCTATTTCTTTATACATAATATTGAAAATTGCTTAAATATTAACAAAGATAAGTCATCAAACCGACAACTTATCTCTATTATATAACTTACATACAATTCCTAAAACTTTACTTCCACATTCTTTCTCTCTTGCTCATCCTCGATCTCAAACAAATCTCGTTTGGTAAAACCAAACATACCCGCTAGCAGATTATTTGGGAAAACTTCAATCTTGATATTGAAGTCTCTAACATTGCCATTATAAAACCTGCGAGCTGCTTGGATTTTGTCTTCCGTATCGGCTAACTCTTGTTGCAAAGATAGAAAATTTTGATTCGCTTTCAACTCGGGATAATTTTCAGCAACCGCGAACAAAGTTTTTAAAGCACCCGTCAAGCCTTTCTCCGCAGCCGCTGCCGCTTTTGGATCAGATTCAGCCGACATGGCTGCAGTCCTGGCTTGCGTCACCTTCTCGAACACTCCCTTCTCGTGTTTGGCATAACCCTTGACCGTTTCCACTACATTTGGGATCAAGTCATATCTTCTCTTTAGCTGTACATCAATATCGCTCCAGGCTTCATCAACTCGATTTTTCAGCTTGATTAGGCCATTATAAACCGCTACACCCCAGAACAACACTGCCACTGCCAACACTACCAGAATTAGCAATAACCAACCCATAAAAAACCTCAAATAAAATAATTAAATACTTAAGACACAAACAAACCACGAAAAGACAATGCAAAAAGTACTGCCGATACGATCAAAAGCAATACCGACAGTACGGGCAGAAACCAGTTACCAAAGAATTTTTTGTATGTCCCTGAATCAATTTTCATGGTTACTAAAAACTATTATTTTTTCTTTCTCAAGAACAAAAGACCTGTTCGACTGTTCTCAGCTACCTCATATCCTTCAGGAATACTATCCAAGCCACCCTCGGGCTTCTCTTCCTTAGCAAAAAAATAAATAGTCTGTGGTCGGCCACCTTTCAATATCACATCCTTAGAATGCAAAATATAGGTTTGACCCTTACTATTCTTCTGACTGTAAGCCATTTTCTTCTCCAATAAAATTAATAAATAATATTACCTATGATTTAAATTATCATATGGTTAGATAAAAGTAAACGAAAACTCAACTTCCCCGTTTTCGCAATAATAAGTTAAAAGGAATAATACAAATACTCCACGGAATTATCGACAACAATACTACCAACAAGATATTTACATCCGCAAAAAATTCACTGGCGATATATATCGCCAAGGTAAAATTCATATACGTCAGTGCAATCGACATACTAATCTTGTCCGATTTATTTTTGCTTGGTAATATATAATATCCAACAATATGAAAAATAATAAATAAAGCGAAC
>JAHJAL010000079.1 GCA_018814055.1 Patescibacteria group bacterium | reverse complement strand
CATTTCCGGCTGTTTCGCCACCAACCCGGCAATCAACAAGACCAGCAATATCATCGATACGGACTTAAAAGAATGAGAGTGCGTGTCGATCTGCTTATTCCAAAAATGCCTGATTATCCTGGCCAAAATAAAAGGGATATAGATTATCTTGGCCAAACCCCAAAACAAAGCCATCGCATCGACTCCGATATCTCCCGCCATCAATTGAATTATCAGTGGGATAGTCAAGGGAGCCACCAATGAAGTGATAGTCATAACAACTATCATCATTTTTTTATTTCCTCCGGTGATATTGGCAAAAGCCGGTGTATTCATCCCAATCGGCATAGCTGTCAAGACAAGTAGCGGTACCGCCATTGCCGGGTTAATTGCGTCAACCAGCCAGTAAACCACCATCGGCCATATCACCATTGAAAGCAAAGCCACCATCACCAACATCTTCCAGTCAGAAAAGTAATCCCGAAGTTCATCATAATCAATTTTTATCGAATTCAGGAAAAAAACCAATGCCAAAATGATCGCCATATAATTGGCAATATCAGCAAAAACATCCGGAAACAACATCCCAAACACCATACCAAAAATCAACACAAACAAATACGATTCCATCAAAAAATAGACAAATCCCCTTCTCGCTAATGATTTATTCATTATTTATTCTCCTCTTTTACTTCTTTGATCATTTGCTTCATTTTAAATTTCATCATGCGTTGACCCAACCAGTAAAAAAATCTAAATTGGGGATAAACTAGCAGAAATAGCAGAATTCCAAAGAATAATATCTCAAGATTACTATTAAACTGATAAAACTCATAGCTACTTGATCGGGCTGTCCAAAACAACAAAATATACCAAACATGGCTCCATAAAAGCCAAATAATCAGCCAAAACACTACCAGCCATACCTTCGACTTTACTTTTCCCAAACGGCCCAATAGCCACCTTAGAATCAACCACATCAATATCATCAAGATCAAACCAATCCAGATCGAATCTCCAAATTTCCCTGATAATTGCCAGTATTGAATCACAAACCAATTACTACTTACTTGCCCAACATTACCTCCAAGGTATTTAGCAAAATACCAGTCATCAGTCATTTTACTCAA
Source organism: Patescibacteria group bacterium (assembly GCA_018814055.1). Classification (GTDB taxonomy): domain Bacteria; phylum Patescibacteriota; class JAHJAL01; order JAHJAL01; family JAHJAL01; genus JAHJAL01. The sequence continues at coordinate 1,471 of JAHJAL010000079.1, read as the reverse complement.
ATCCAAATCCGAAGACAATTTCGTCAAATTAATTTTTGGACTCCAGCCCAAGCTTTCTCCGACCAACCACGACACTGGCAATCTATCAACCTTGCCACTCGCTTCAACATGAGAATGCGTCACGCCATTTCCAGTACGATCAACATACGACTCATCCGCAAAAACAAATAAATCCAAGGCAATATTTCCACCATGCTGTGTTGTATCCCTTCTAAAATACATACCTAATAACTCCAAGTCAATACTCTCCTCATGCGTTGTATCCCATTTTGAATGCTCACTTCTTTTCTCTTCAAACGAAATCTGCGTCATCTTCATAGGATACACAATTTCCCCTGACTCAAATGTTATTTTGATTGGCTGTGTATCGCCACTTTTCTCCCGCCCAGGTACAACTTTTGACAATACAAAAAACCAGTCATTATCAATATAATAATCCAGTATATCAGTTCGACTTTCGGGAAACTCATAATCATGACTATTCAGCCAACTATAAAAAAGCTGGCTGTCGTTGGTGTCTACCACTTCAGTAACCAAATCCCCCACAATCTTGGTCTCCAACACTTCGACATATGAAGTAGCCCCGCTATCAGTATTGGTGCCAAGTACCGGCATACTATAATACTTGGTTTCGCGCTTCGTCTTTTTGACCATCTCACTCACGCGCTCAAAAATATCCTCGCGCACCTCATTTACCTCCGGCCTAGTCGGCACCGGCACTATCCAGCCGAAATCCTCACTATCTGATTCAAAATTGATCGACAAAATCAAATGCTCCACTCCATCATAATGCACTATTATCGCTTTTTGATCCGCCTCCCTGGCATAAAACTGCGATGGCATCACCAACCCCCCATCAGCCAATGCGACCGATGGAATCAAAAATAATATCAAGCCCAACAATATTTTTTTCATCCCTCTTTTATATTATATTATCTGCTCACTTAAATCATATCATATCATTTTTGTTCATATCTACTTACCTTTTCTTAAATCTTCTATCAGATATTCCCCCGAATAAACAAGTCTCTCGTATTCATCACTCTCATTTCCAGTCATAGCATATTTTGCCATCTCTAACTTCAATATATAGCTAGCATTTTCCAAACTTTCTATTTTTTGACTCTTTTGAAAGATCTTCGTTCTCCACTCCTCAAGGCGTTGCTTGCGTTCGCTATATTCCAGTCCCTCCTGATTCTCTTCCATCTCCCTTTTTATATTTTCCATCTCCGTTTTAGCTCCATTCAACTGTTTTTTCACTCGTGTTAATTTCGACTGCAAAACTTTCCTTTCATCCAAAGACCTTCCTCGAATTTTTTCGCTGAAATTATCATTCATATTATTTCGTTAAAAACACAATATCATTACTTTCATTCATATTATGTCACATCCATTCACAATATCAACAAAACACGCTAATTTAGCGTATTTAGAACTATCAAAACTCCGGGGCTTGGACTCGAACCAAGAT
>JAHJAL010000013.1 GCA_018814055.1 Patescibacteria group bacterium | reverse complement strand
TTGCTAGTGGGAGCGGCGGTGTATAGCTTTATCCACTTTTTGATCTATCAACCGATTTTTTTCTATATTCTGGCGCACGAATTTACACACGCGGTATTCGCGGTGATAGCTGGGGCGCAGGTGAAAAAAATCAAAGTATCTTCCCAGGGCGGCTGGGTGGAACTGACTCAGTCAAATTTCGTGATTGATTTGGCGCCATATTTTTTTCCGCTGTATTCGTTTGTGATAGCGGTGATATATCTATTGCTGAATTTTTATTATGACCTTGAGGATTATTATTTCTTGTTTTTCTTTTTGTTGGGAGCCAGTTTGGCTTTTCACTATTTATCCAACTGGGAGACACTCAAAATTGAACAACCAGACATGAAATTGACCGGCAAAATTTTTGGAGTTATTTTTATCTCTATTCTGAATTTGATATTTTTGAATATTATTTTGATGTTTGCTTTTTTGGATTATGTTAATCTGGAAACAATATGGCAGAATTATTTCGAGACTTATGAGATGTTTTTTTGAAATCTAATATGCAACCTCAACCCAATGAAAACTTTGGAGCCAATATACAGAATGGGAGCCCAGTGGGGTTGATTGATTATGCTTTTGATATAACTTTGCATGAAGGCAGGAAAATTTCAACAATTCCTATTTTCAATAATGCGCCGGAATTTATAAATGATCCCGAGGTGAGAGATAAGGCATTGGAGACGATTGATTTTATTTTGATCCATAGTCAAGCAACCGAGCAGCGTTCGGAATTGTTCGACGAAAATCGGGCAGTGAATTTACTGGATATTGCCAAATTGTTTGAAATTGACGTGGAGGAATTGGAAACGTATCGGAAAAGATTAAATATTGATTTGGGTAATATAAAATATGAAATTGGTCAAATTATTAGGGAAACGGATATAAACGATAAAGTTGATATTCTGGTGACGGTCTTGGGGTTGATAGATTATTTTGATTTGGATACGGGCCATGTAGAGGGCATAAACGAAAGTTTTTATCACAATATTCGTCAGATGAAAAGGAAAGATATTGCCGAAGCATTGCAAAAAAAGAATTTCATACCGCGGGCCATTATTAGATTCTCCATGAATGGGAACTTTGCCAAGGCCAGCAAGGATATTTTGAATCAGGATCCCGGCATGGTTGTATTGCATTATTTACAAAAGGCGGCCGAGTTGCATAAATACCAGGGTCTTGGATATATAAAAATAAAAAAACTGATATATGATATCAAAAAAATCAAAGATCAAGAGGAAATTCGAAGACGAGAGGAAATTATGGTATCACTGGCAGAATTGGAAAAGCAAATAAACAAACTACAGCTGGAATGGCAGGACTGGGAGGATAAGGTCGAATGGAAAAGGAAAAAAATAGATATCAATGAAAAATATAATTTTGATGGTGAAAGTAAATATATATAATTGTTTGAATATCCAGCATAATTCTGATATAATCTGGTTACCAGAAGAGTAGTTTGGAGATTGTTATTTAGGGAGAAAAAGCCCTGGACTGAAAGCTTTTTTATAACAAACCAAATGAAAACCAACCGGGGTCTGTGGTAATTACTAATTAAAAATTACTAATTACTAGAAGATATAATTCATTTTAAGTGCCTAGAAATAGGAATTTGAGTGGAACCGCGGAGTGAGAAATAAGCTTCGTCTCAATGATTGGGACGGATTTTTTTGTGTGTATAAATTTTCAAACAAAAAAATGAAAATTGAATATTAATAAACTAGGAGTTTGTTATGTCAAAAAAAATTGAAAACGAAGAGTATTTACATGCCATGCGTCATTCGCTGGCGCATATCATGGCGGAGGCGGTGCAGGATATGTTTCCGGAGGTGCAGTTTGGGATCGGGCCGGTGATAGACAATGGTTTTTACTACGATTTTGATTTGCCGCGGACTTTGGTTCCGGAGGATTTGCCGCTTATAGAAAAGAAGATGCGGCATATAATCAAGCAGAATAATAAGTTTAAAAGGCAGGAGGTAAGCAAAAAGGAGGCCATGGATTTTTTTGAGAAAGCGAAAGAGCCATACAAAAAAGAATTGATTGATGAACTCGAGGATGGTGAGATTACCCTCTACCGATCGGGTAAATTTGTCGATTTGTGTAAGGGTCCACATGTTGAGAGTACCGGCAAGGTGGGAGCGTTTAAACTGACTCATATATCCGGAGCTTACTGGCGCGGGGATGAGAAAAACAAGATGCTGCAGCGGATTTATGGGGTGGCGTTTGCGACCCAGGAAGAAGTTGATCATTACCTGGCTATGCTGGAGGAAGCAAAGAAGAGAGATCACCGGAGGTTGGGTAAGGAGCTGGATTTGTTTATGATCGATCCAATGGTAGGTAGCGGTTTACCATTGTGGTTACCTAAAGGTGCAATGTTGTATAAAACGATTGAAGATTTCTGGTATAACACACATCTGAAAAATGGTTATGAAATTGTAAGGACCCCGCATATTGGCAGCAAGAAATTGTGGGAAAAGTCCGGGCATTGGAATTTTTATAATGCCAGCATGTATCCCCCGATGGAGGTGGGAAAGTCGCTGGAAGAACATCAAAAAGGGGTTGAAAGTAAAGTCAAAGAGGAGTATCTGATCAAGCCGATGAACTGCCCGTTTCAAGTGGTGATGTATAATTCCAAAATGCATTCATACCGAGATTTACCTAAACGTTGGGCGGAAGTAGGTACAGTATATCGATATGAACAGTCTGGTGAACTCAATGGTTTGCTACGGGTAAGATGTATTTCGATTGACGATGCTCATATAATAGTTACCAAAGACCAAGCCCTGGAAGAACTAATGAAGGTAGTTGATTTCATAAAATTCTTTTTCAAAACTTTTGGATTTGAGGATTTTGTGGTTTACCTCTCACTTCGGGATCCGAAAAACAATGAAAAATATGTTGGCGATAATGGAGGATGGGAATTTACCGAGGGGGTGCTGGAAGAAGTAGCCAAGAAGAAAAAGCTCAAAGTAATCCGGGAAGAGGGTGAAGCGGCTTTTTATGGTCCAAAGTTGGATTTCAAGGTCAAGGATGCTATCGGCCGGGAATGGCAGTGTTCGACTTTACAGTTTGATTTCAATCTACCGGAGCGGTTTGATATGACATATATCAATGAAAATGGCGAGGAAGAGAGACCATATATGCTGCATCGGGCGTTGTTTGGTTCGTTTGAAAGATTTATCGGGCTTTTGATCGAGCAGTATTCGGGGGCTTTTCCGTTGTGGCTTTCCCCTACTCAGGTGCGGATAATTCCGGTATCGACTGAGAAACATATGGATTATGCCAATCAAATTACGGAGGAGTTGAAGAAAAAAGATTTTCGGGTGGAGGTAGACAGCGCTGAAGAGTCAGTGGGTAAAAAGATTCGTAACGCGGAGCTGGCTAAAGTTAATTACATGATTATCGTTGGCGATCGGGATATTGAAAATAATACTGTTTCGGTAAGGCCACTTGCTGGTGAAGACATGGGAGCGATGACACTTAAGGATTTTGTGAAGATTATTAAGAAAGAGAGGGATAAGAAGGAAATTAAGGAGTAAGAGAAGACAAAAAATCGTGGGTTATTATTTGATTTTGTGTTAGCAGGTATGTTATTATGGAGGTGGTAATTTGTAGATTAACAAAGACTTTTCATATTGTTGAAAAGTCTTTTTTAGTAGATTTTATTTTTTAATAAATTGGGCGCATTATGAATGTTGATAAATTAGATAAAACAGAAAACAAAGAAGTTTCACTCAAAGAAACATCAATGAAGTATTTTTCTCAAGCTGCATTTAAGAAAGTACGCTGGAAAGAAATCCCAGTGGAGTTCAGGCGTAATATCAAAGAAGCAATTTCAAATAAAACTCAAATATTGAGCTGCCAAGACCAACAAGATAAAAGGAAGTTAGAATTCTTTTCAAACCGATATTCAAAAATTTTAAAGAATATTCAAAGTTTATACAAAAATAAAAAGGGAGCATTGAGTAATTTTTTGTCGGGGGTGATAGCTTTTTTGGCTGAAGATGAGCCGGAGGCAAGAAATATCAAGGCGGCAGACAAATTACTGGTAGAGTTGGATAAAAAAAGAAGGTAGTAAAAATTGTTCTTTTGGCAAGATTACGAATTATACAGTTTTTTATATCAGGTTCTTAAATTATGCGCCGCAGACTCGCTCTTGTTATATATAATACATTATGGTGAGAGCTCAAACAGGTGCGTTCACATAATTTAAGAACCTGATATAAAAAACTGTATAATTCGTAATATAATGATTTTATGAAAGAGAAGCAGAAAACGTATTATGTAATTACATTTGGCTGTCAGATGAATTATAGTGACTCTGATCGGTTGGATGTATTGCTGGAAAATAATGGGTTGAGTCGGGCCAAGAGTGAGCTGACGGCGGATTTGGTGGTGATAAACAGTTGCAGTGTGCGGCAGATGGCGGAGGATCGGACATATGGCAAGATCGCCAAATTGGCAAAACAAAAGAAGAGGCCGAGGATAGTCGCGACCGGGTGTTTGGTGTCGGATAAGATTTGGCAGAAGCTGCTGGGGAAGGACAAATTTGACTTGTATTTGCCGGTTGATCAGATGATAGAATTGCCAAAGTATTTGAAAAAATGGAAGCTGATTGGCCAATTGTCCATAGATAAGTATGAGCATTATTTGGATATCGTGCCACGATCGGATCAGAAGTTTTCGGCATATATACCGATTATGACCGGGTGCAATAATTTTTGCAGTTACTGCGCCGTACCTTATACCAGGGGCAGGGAGGTGTCGCGGAAAAAGAAGGATATATTGAAGGAAGTAGGTAAGTTGGTTGAGGATGGGTGCATAGAGTTGACATTATTAGGCCAAAATGTAAATTCTTACGGCAATGACTGGTATGGGGGAAAGAACAAAAATGATTTCGTGGATCTGTTGAAAAAAATATCAGACCGCAAAAAACTCAAAAGAATTTTCTTTATTTCATCTCATCCCAAAGACATGTCGGATGATTTGATAAAGTTGGTGGTAAGCAGAGATAATCTATGTAACTATATTCACTTACCTTTGCAGGCGGGCGACAATGAGATTTTGCAGAAAATGAATCGAAAATATACCAGGGAAGAATATTTGAAATTGGCCCGAAAAATCAAAAAATGGATACCGGAAGTGGTGATCACGACGGATGCAATTGTGGGTTTTCCGGGAGAAACAAAAGAACAGTTTGAAAAATCAGTTGATATTTTCCGGAAAGTTCAGTTTGACATGGCATACATTGGAGAATACTCACCGCGCCCCAAGACTGCGGCTAGTAAGTTGGATGATAATGTGGCGCGGGAGGAGAAAAAAAGGCGGAAGAGAGTGTTGAACGACGTATTGGAGGAAAATAATCTCAAAAAGAACCACGAATTGAATGGAAAAAAGCTAACAGTTTTGTTTAATAAATATTTCAAAGGAAAACTAATTGGACATACTGAGGGCCTGAAGCAAGTGCATGTGGAAGGTGCCAAAAAATATGTGGGGGAGTTGGTTTTGGTAAAGATTAAAAAAGGATTAAAGTGGGGGTTGGAAGGGAGGATATGGTAATATATAAAAAATATTATTCATTATTCAATATTAATTATTCATTAAAAATGTTTATGCAAAATCATCGAGCGGAGAGGCGGGATGAAAAAAGGAGGAAGAAGAAGTATGGGATGAAAGTGTCGGGTAAGGGCGTGAAGTTGATTCAAAAAATAAAGCAGGAGAGGGCGAAGAAAATAATTGGAAAGAGAAAGTAGGAAAGGTTAACAAAAGAAATGGAGAAAGCGACAAAAGTGGTGGCGATCGGGGGGCCAACGGCTTCGGGAAAGACGGAGGCGTCTTTGAAATTGGCCAAGAAATTTGGCGGGGCGATTATTTCGTGTGATTCGAGGCAGATTTATCGGGAGATGGATATCGCAACGGACAAAATTCCGTATAGGCTCCCCTACTCTGATCCTATCGAATACCGAGGTATTGATCACTACGGTATCAACTTAACGACAGTTGATAATCCATGGACTTTGTTTGAATGGTTGAAATACGCGCAGAACGTTATTGACAAAATAGTCAAAAAAGACCAAATGCCATTTTTGGTAGGAGGCACAGGTTTATATATTCAAGCTGTAGTTGATAATTATCAACTAAAAGCTGATCATGACCCTAAATTAAGAGAAAAATTAAAAAAATTATCTTTGCAAGAATTGAGACAAAAATTGATGAAGTTGGATCAGGATTTGTTTGACAGGATTGATAACATGAACCCTAGAAGGTTGATCAGAGCTATAGAAAAGAAAAATTACGAAGATAATCGTAGG
>JAHJAL010000078.1 GCA_018814055.1 Patescibacteria group bacterium | reverse complement strand
TAAGTAATTAATAATAAATAATGAATATTGAAGAATAAAAAATAATCAGTGGTGTTCTTCCTGGTTGATATCTATATAATATATCAAAATTTGATTATTTGCAGGCTGGATATGATATCTTGGAAATTTTGGGGGAGGCTGGATTTGAATGTTTTGGGTCTTTTGGTGGTGGGGTTAATGATTTTGAGGGAATAAGCGTGTAAAAGCTGGCGTTTGATTTTGAATTGTTTGGATATTTTTTGGGATATTTTGTTGCAATATATTTGGTCGCCGATGATTGGCATGTTGACACTGGTGAGGTGAACACGGATTTGATGAGTACGACCGGTTTCGAGAGTGATGTCAACCAAACTCAATGTATGTCGATTGAATTGAAAATTCTGGATAACTTGGTAATGGGTGACGGCGGTTTTGCCTTGAAGAGTGGACGTGGTAGTGTATTTTTTGCGGTGGCGGGAACTGCGAATGATATTTTGGTCGATTGTTCCCCTGCTTTGACCAGAGTCGTTTAATACTAAAGCGTAATATTTCTTGATCCATTTTTTGTTTTTTAGATCATGTTGTAAATGATTTAATGCGATTTGATTTTTGGCGATCACGAGTAAACCAGAAGTGTCTTTGTCTAGGCGGTGCACAATTCCCGGGCGGTAGATATTGTTGATAGGATCAAAGTTTTTGAATTGGGGGTAGTGATACAAAAGAATGTTGATAAGTGTATTGTCGGTATGTCCGTGTGATGGATGAACACATAGATTGGTTGGTTTATTGATAGCCAGTATGTCATTGTTTTCAAAGATAATATCTAAATCTGCTTTGAGGGGTTTGCTGGTTAGTTCTTTGGGTGGGGGGAGATTTACGATAATTTTATCTTTTGGCAATGATTGGAAACTTGGTTTGCATATAACTTCTTCGTTGACGGTTACATTGCCTGATTTGATTAAAGCGGAAACATAACCGCGGGATAAATTGGGTATGTTTTTTGTTATCGTTTTGTCGAGACGATCTCTAGTATTGGAAATAAATTTATGAGTGATGGATTTCATTTTTTAAACTTTATCAAATATCCTCAAACATTATCAAACAGTATCAAACATTAATTAAGTTTGATAATGTTTGAGGATATTTGATAAAGTTTTGTCAACTTCGATAAAACTGTTTGATTGAAGCAATTTAATGCGGTATTTTTTAGCATCGGGGATATTTTTGATATACCAGCTATAATGCTTGCGCATTTGTAAAATGGCATGTTGTTCATGCTGAAGTTCTTTGATCAGTAATTTGGTGTGCAGTTTGATGGTTTTGATTATTTTTTTGATATTTGGCTTGGGCCGAATTTTCGAAGCGGACAGAAGTTTTCGGGTTTGTTCGAAGATCCAGGGGTTACCGAGGGCGCCACGGCCAATCATGATGCCGGCGGGAGTGTAGTTCTGGATATACTCATAGGCCATGCGCGGGTTGGTAATGTCACCATTACCGATTACGGGTACATCTAGATTGATGGCAACATTTTTTATAAATTTCCAGTCGGCTTGTCCTTGGTAACCCTGTTTGACGGTGCGACCATGAATGATTATACAATCAATATTTGATTGGGTGGCAATTTTTTTGAAAGTATTGATAGCCAACGGTTTGTCGAAGCCGGTTCGAGTTTTGAGGGATATAGGGAGTTTGGTGGTTTTTCTGATCTTACGAAGAATATCGATAAGTAAATCGATATCTTTTAGAAAAGCACCTCCAAAAGATTGCGCGAGGATATTTCTAGCGGGACAGCCGGCATTGAAATCGATTCCATCAATGCCCGTTTTTTCGATTTGTTTGATAACTGGCGCGATATTGTCTTGGTTGTTGCCAAATATTTGGACAATAAGAGGTTTCTCTGTTTTGCGGTATTCAATCCTTTGAATGGTTTTCCGATTTTGATATTTGATTCCGGAGATATTGGTCATTTCGGTAAAAACCACATCGACGCCGCATTTTTTGAAAATCTGCCTTTGACTGGAATTGGAAATACCATCCATGGGGGCGGAGCATAGATGTGGTGCGTTTTTTGACCAAGAAAAGGACATATCTAATTTATGAATATTTGAGGGCCGGTAGCTGTGTCTTCAACAGCATAACCCGCTTTGGTTATTTCTTGTCTAATTTTATCGGCTAGTCTGAAATCTTTGTTATCTCTGGCTTTTTCTCTTTTCTGGACCAATGCGGTTATTTTGGCGGGTATTTTGTATGTTTCGACAAATAAAACTGCCAGGATTCTGTCAAAATCTTTTAGGAGTTCGATTGTTTTTTGGGCGGCTTTTTTACCAATCTTTTCATCATCCAAAAGAATATTTATCTTCTTGATTAGATTGTGTAGCACGGATATTGCTTTGGGAGTATTGAGATCATCTTCTACTGCTTCGAAGAATTGGTTTTGAGAAGAAGTAAATAAACTTTCATAGCTGTTGGCGGGGATGTTGGGCATTTCTTTTTTGACATTTTGCAGCCGGGTTATAAAGTTATCGATATTTTTTAGGACATTGTGGGCGGCTTTGATGCTATCCCAAGTGAAATTTAGCTTGGATCGGTAATGGCTTGATAGATATAGGTATCTTAGATCTCGAGGGGAATAATTTTTGTCTAGAATGTCACGAACGGTGTAGAAGTTTTTGAGACTTTTACCCATTCTCTGGCCATTGACTAAAATATGTTCGTGATGAATCCAATAATTGACAAATTTTTTGCCTGTATAGCACTCAGATTGGGCGATTTCGTTTTCGTGATGAGGAAAGATGAGATCAACACCACCGGTGTGGATGTCAAATGTTTCACCAAGGTATTTCATGCTCATGGCAGAACATTCAATACTCCAGCCGGGACGTCCGGGGCCGAAGGGAGATTTCCAGAAATTCTCACCATCGGCTTGGGTATGAGCTTTCCAAAGTACAAAATCAGCGGCTTGGTCTTTGTCATACTCTTGATGTGATACTCGGTGACCAATTTTGAGACCGGTTTTGTCCAGCTTGGCTAATTTCCCGTATTCTTCAAATTTGAGAATAGAAAAATATATTGATCCATCTTTACCTTGATAAGCTATATTTTTTTTTAGTAAATACTTGATGATTTTGATCATTTCTTTGATGTGGTCGGTGGCTTTGCAAATTTTTGTGGGCGGGATGATATTGAGTTTATTGGCATCTTCCAGGAATGCATCTGAGTATTTTTGAGTATATTCGGCCAGGGAAATTTTTTGTTCCTGGCTGACGCGAATGGTTTTATCGTCCACATCGGTGAGGTTCATAACATGTTTAATTTTATAACCATGATATTCGAAATATCGACGGAGAATGTCGGGGATAATATAACCGCGAAAATTAGCGATAGTTACATAATTATAGACAGTGGGTCCACAGACGTACATTTTGACGTGATTTTCTTTGAGGGGTTTGAATTCTTCTTTTTGCCTGGAGAGAGTGTTATATAGTTTTAGAGCCATTTTTTGTATTTAAAATATTGTATAATGATTATTTCCAGGACTATCATAAAGAAAATTGTCAAGTAGAATCCATATGGGTGGCTGAACAAATCAAATTTTATAAAATTCATCCCTAGAATTCCGGCTATGAGTGTAAGCGGCAGTAAAGCCACAGAAATAATGGTTAGGGTGCGCATGATTTCGTTGAGACGATGATTGGCGATGATGTTGTTGATATCAGTTAGCCCGTCTATAAAATCTTTGTAGTGGGATACAATATTCAGTGTTTTTTCCTGGTATTCAATCAGTGCATCAAAATATACTTGGCTACCGGGATAGTTGGTGAGAATTTTGGATTTTAGTATTTCTTTGGTAACAACCTGGTTCGGCTGGGTGATAGCTTTGATCTGGAGTACGTTGCGGCGAGCTTTGAGTATTTCTGTTATAGAGGTTTTGTATTCGCCGGTCAGCAATTGTTTTTCAATTTTGCTAACGTCGGACACAATCTGATTGATAATTTGAAGGTTGTTGTTTGATATTTTTCTGATGAGTTCAAAGAGCACATAGACTTGATTTTTTTTGAGATGCGGGTGTTTGACGCGTGGATCGGCTAATTTTTCGATAACGCGGTCTATGATTGGAAAAGGACGATCATGGATAGTGATAATAAATCGTTTAGAGAAAAATATATCAATTTCTTCGATGATTATTTGATGGTGGTCGATTTGGATGCCGGCGTGAATTACTATAAACATGTAGGTAGGGTGTTCGTAGGTTTTGGCAATTTGGATTTTGTCGATACATTCTTTGATATCGGCGTCGTGAAGTTTATATTTCTCTTGTATTTGTCTGATTTGTGACTTGGTCGGATTAGCAATATCAATCCATGTTTTACCTAAGCATTTAGTTTCTTTG
>JAHJAL010000077.1 GCA_018814055.1 Patescibacteria group bacterium | reverse complement strand
GGGGATTGGCGCAGTTGGCTAGCGCGCACGGCTGGGGGTCGTGAGGTCGTGGGTTCGAGTCCCGCATCCCCGATTTAAAAACATTGAGAAACATTGATAAACACTTATCATATCTACCCGTCACCTCACCCCCCACCCCCAAAAAATTAATCGAACTAAATTTGTAAATATCATTGTAATTACAAATTAAGAATTGAGAATTGAGATGGCTATTTACCAGCCACATAATACACAAATTTAATTCTATTTTCATCATTCTTAATTCATATTATGCCCGAGCTTCCCGAAGTCGAAACAATCAGACGTGACCTGGTGGCCAACATTTTGCACAAAAAAATTGCCAAAGTCACAATTGGCAAAAATAAACTAATCAAAAATTCTTCAGCCAAATTCAAGCAAGCAATTATCGGTCATAAATTTACCGACATATCGCGTATCGGCAAATTACTGATTTTCGCTTTGAGTAAAAAAAATACTTACTTGCTTATTCATCTCAAAATGACCGGCCAGCTAATTTACCAAAGCCATCATCAAACCATCGCCGGAGGACACAATTATCCCCCCATTCAAACCAAATTACCCAACAAGTATTCACATGTCATATTTGAATTCGAGGATCATTCAACCCTGTTTTTCAATGACCAAAGACAATTTGGATACCTGCAAATTGTCGACCATCAACAATTGGATTCAATCAAATCGCAATTTGGTATTGAGCCCCTGACCAAAAATTTTACTTTCAAAAATTTCCGCCGCGTCCTTTCCGACAAAAATACCTATCTCAAAAACATATTATTGAACCAGAAACATATCGCCGGTATCGGCAATATCTATGCCGATGAAATATGTTTTGCCGCCAATATTCTCCCCCAAACTCGAGCTAACAAATTAAATAATTTCCAACAAAAAAAATTATTTCAATCCTGCCAAAAAACCATAAAAAAAGCCATCAAACACCGCGGGACAACTTTCCAAAACTATGTTGACCCCCAAGGCCAAAAAGGCAATTACACCGAACTTCTTCAGGTCTATGGCCGAGAAAACCAAATATGCAATATTTGTCAGGCAAACAAAATCAAAAAAATCAAGCTTGTCGGCCGGGGCACACACTTTTGCGCGAATTGCCAAAAATGATGGCACTCATTAATTAGCATATCTGTAAAAATATTTCTGCAAGATTCTTTTATTTTGCAGTTTTTTTTATATATAATGAAAGATGTAAAAAACTCATTTCCAAAAAGAGGGAATTATTATATGAAAAAAAAGAAAGTCGATCACAAAACTGTCAGAATCGGTAAGATTATCAGTCGACTGTCCGGCCAAGATCATCTCATCCAAGTCGAACACTACGTCCCCCAGAAATCCTCGCACAAAAACCATGGCACATTATACTTTGTCCTCGACATCAATCACCCTCAAAAAGATTCTCAAGTGATCATTGACACCATCATAGAAACCTGCATAAAACATTTTTACAAAAATCTCGACGACACCTTAAGTTCTCTGGAAATCGCTCTTAGAAATATCAACGAAAAATTAGCTGACCTGGCCGAAAAAGGCAACTCACACTGGATCGAAAATCTCAATGGAATTATCGCCGCTGTGGACGAACATGACATCCATATCACCCAAACCGGTACCGCCGAAGCTTTTCTGATTCGAAACAAAATCATCAGTCACATCACTGAAGGCCTCTCCGACAAAACCGAAGACAAACACCCCCTCAACACTTTTACCAACATTTCCAGCGGTAAAATGAATCTCGGGGATCGAGTGGTCATGTCCTCCGAACATCTTTTCAACAATATCTCGCTGGATCGTATCCGCCGGCTGGCGGTCCAACACTCACCCACTACCTGCGCTGCCGAAATTGCCCGTATCCTTGCTCAGGAAAACGTTCGCTGCATCGGTACACTCATAATGGAAGCTACCACCGAAGAAAAGTTAGCCAAGGAAGTTATCAAACCTCAACCCGAGGAAGTCGTTTTACAGGATCGCAAAGACGAAGGGACCAAATTTTCAGTTTTTTCCGAAAACATAAGAAATTCCCTTTCTTCAGCCGCGACTTTTCTGCAAGACAAAAGCAAATTATTATTTAAATCCGGCAAAAACAGACCATCCCCCATCAAACAAAAAAAACAACCCAAACAACCTCCCAAAACAAAGCAGCCGCTCAACCGTTCCGTCCGCTCCAATTCGTCTCTCAACTTTCTAAACAAGCTCAACCAAAAATCACCGAATAAACAATATTTAGTAATCGGCGCGATTATTGGATTAATCATCATTTTTGCCGTTAGCATCACCTATATCCGCAATAAACAAAACATTGACAACAAAAAATCTGCCGTTGAAAGCATCCTGAACGAGGCAGAATCGCTCAGTAACCAAGCGGAAAACGCTATGATTGTCGGCGACCGGGCCAATGCCAAACAAAACTACGATCAGTCACTAGAATTGCTCATGGAAATTGAATCATCCCCCTACTTCACCGAAAATATTTTGGCTTTGATCAACGAAATAAACTCCAAACTGGACGAAGTCGACAACATTTCCCGCATTGATATAAATTCTCCTCTGTCTGATTTATCACAAATTTCCGAAAAAGAATTCTTAAGCTTGAATCGAATCGACGAAAACCTATACTCTTTCTCTGACAATATTGCTGCTATCAACATATCCAGTGGAAAAATTACCAACATCACCGGCTTTGATATCGTTAATTTTGTCGACAGTACTCCATCTGACGAAAATTCATCAATTATCTATTATCACAATGGTCAAATGCAGAAATTTGATCCCGAAGGCAATACTCTGCAGGATCTATCCACCCTCGATACCGCCTGGAAACCAGCCACCAGCATCGCCACTTATTACAACAACATCTATCTTTTAACTCCGATGGAAAACATGATCTTTAAATATTCCACTCTTGGAGGAGTCAATTATTCCAGCGCCGAGAACTATATCAACAATGCAGGTGCTCTAGACCTCGGCGATACAACTTCCTTTACCATCGATGGGTCAATATTTGCGCTTAAGCAAGATGGCAGCGTTATAAAATTCCTGCGCGGTGATGCCAGTGAGTACAAACTTTCCGGTATACCCGGACCATACTCGACACTTTCCAACCCCACTCAAATTTTCACCAATGAAGACCTGGACTTTATCTATATTCTCGATCCGGAAAACAAACGCATTCTGGAATTCAACAAAGAAAGCGGAGAATATACCCAGCAAATTGTCGGGGAAGAATTGGATCACATCGATGGTTTTGTTGTCAACGAAAAAATCAGAACAGTATATATCCTGGCCGACAACAAGATTTTCACCAGCAATCTAAAATAACCCCAGATAACAATTACAAGAAAACAGACTAACGCAAGTTGGTCTGTTTTTGATTTATAAAAAAAACGAAAATTACATTTTGGGCAACACCCCAATACCCAATAATTTTAAACCGATCTTCAACACCATCGCTACGCAAAACGCCAAAATCACCCTACTCTCTTTTTCATGTTCGGTTTTTGCGTCAAGTATCCGATAGTGATGATAAAAACTATTGAACAACTTAGCCAGATTGTACAAATATTTTGATAAAACCGCCGGATTAAAATCACTTACGCCGCGATGTATCACTTCATTAAATTTTGATATCTCCACCACCATCTCTCGATTTTCCAGTGACATATTATCTGATAAAAACTCTTTTGGAAAATTCTCCACGCCATATTTTTCCAAAATACTATTTATCCTGGCATAGGTATAAAGTAAATAAGGACCCGTCTCACCCTCAAATTTCAACGTTTTTTCTTTGTCAAACAAAATCACTTTATTTTTGTCCTGATTCAACAAATTGAATTTCATGGCCGCCAAACTCACCTTTTCTGCCCGTTCTTCCAATTCCACCACTCCAATATCGGAATCCCTTTGTGTAATCTCCTTTTTGGCCATATCATGCAATTCGTCCATCAAATCATCCATTTTTATCACGATACCCTTACGTGAACTCATCTTTCCCTCAGCTAAATTTACCATACCATAAGACAGATGGTAATTTTTGTTTCTGGCAACAATATTGAATCTGTCCAACAATTCAAAAAGTACGTCAAAATGATACCGCTGCTCATCCGCCACCACATAAATCGACAAATCCAAATCCAAATCCTCAAACTTCTTCTTGGCCACTCCCAACGAGAGATCAAGTGCTTCCCGTCGCCCTTCCCTGGTATCGGCAAGTCGGCCGTCAACTACCTTGCGTGATACAACCTTCCACTCATCCCGCGCCTTTTCAAATTTTGGAATCAGCGCCTTTTCCTCAGGG
>JAHJAL010000076.1 GCA_018814055.1 Patescibacteria group bacterium | reverse complement strand
CGGAAGAATTGAATAAAGCCAGTGGGGAGGCGGTGAGTTTGCCACGAGTTTTGGATGAGAATGCGATAAGACAATATCATGTTGCAGAAACTGAGAAGTTTCCACATGTGACATATTTTTTTAATGGTGGGGAAAAAACTCAGCATACAGGTGAGGTTTATAAACATATTCCATCGGCAAAAGTGAGGGGGTATGAAGAAAAACCTGAAATGAGTTTGTATGAAGTGACTGATGATTTGATAAAGCAGATAAATAGTGGTGAATTTGGATTTTTGTTATCAAATTTTGCCAACCCGGACATGATAGGACATACGGGTGAGTATGAGGCGGGCGTAAAGGCGATCGAGGTAGTTGATGAGTGTGTGGGGCGGGTGGTGGAACAGACGATTAAAAAACATGGGACAGTATTGATCACTGCCGATCATGGCAATTGTGAAGAGATGCTTAATCCAATATCAGGGAATGTATCTAAAGAGCACAGTTCTAATCCAATTCCATTTATGTTGATTGATGAAAGGTTTAAATTTGTTAGGAAACGGAAAGAATCGATAGATGATGCCGGTCAGTTGCAACCAAATGGTTTGTTGGCTGACGTGTCACCGACAATATTGGATATGTTGAGTATACCGATTCCGGATGATATGAGTGGTATTAGTTTGATAGACGCCTTAGAATAAGTATAAATGAAAACGGTTACATCTAAGTTATTTACTTGGTCGATGGATTGGATCCTGGATTGGATTTTGCCCAGGTGTTGTTTAGGATGTGGTGATGAGGGGGATTTTTTGTGCGAAGTTTGTCTGGATGCTAGAATTATTAGGAAAAAATTTCAAGTTTGCCCGGGTTGTCGTAAGTTGAATGTGGCTGGTAGAGTATGCGACAAATGTCGAGATGACTGGTTTATTGATGGTTTATTGGTGTGTTGTTTGAATAATAAATTTTTAAGAGACTTGGTTCATGAGTATAAATATGATGATATGTATGGTTTATCGGGGATAATGTCAAGCGTGGGTGTTGACATGGTATTGCGGGAAAAATTGAGATTTGATGGGGTGGTATATGTGCCATTGTATAAGTCGAAAAAGTATTGGCGGGGGTATAACCAATCTGAACTAATGGCAAAGGGGATAGCTGACGGATTGGGGGTAGTCAAAATCAATGGTTTGGAAAGAACAAGATATACCAAGTCCCAAGTTGGTTTAGAAAAGTTGGAGAGAATTTTGAATGTGAAGAATAGTTTTGTGGGTTGTAAAAAAGGGAAAATAAATAATCAAAAAGTATTATTAGTGGATGATGTATTGACAACCGGGGCGACTTTGAATGAATGTGCTAGTGAATTGAAGAAGGAGGGGGCTGATGAAGTCTGGGGATTGGTATTGGCGAGAGGAATTTAGATCTGTTTTAAAATGAGTCGATGGGCGTGGTTTGGAAAGTGTAAAATATTTTCAATGATTTGATATTTTTCTTGATTGATAAGATTGATAAATTGGTGATTATTGATTGAATCAGATTTGAAATATATTTGATTTGTTTTATGGTCGTGCTTGGTTTTGAGGACAATTATATAATTGTCTTTTTTGTGTGTTATTTGGTATGCAAAATGATGATGATCGCAAGATAGAATTGTGATTTGGCCGATTGAAAAGCCAATATTATCTTTTCTGATTTGGATAAGTTGTTTAATTATTTCCAGAAATTCATTTTGATGTTTGTCTAGGTTTTTCAAACTGGGCATGGGTTGTCTGACATATTTACTTTGGTTGGTGAGAATTTTGCCGTCCAACAAAATTTCATCGCCATAGTATAGACACGGTATGCCGGGATAAGTAAACAGGAATGTGAATATTAGTTCGATGTTTTCTTTGTCATGAACCAAATTGTATATTCGTGAGGTGTCATGGTTGCCCACAAAGTTTGTTAGGTGTAAGTTGGCATAGATGCCTTTTTGGATATTTCTCTCTCGATTGATAATATCTTTCAATTGCCAGAAGTCTTGTTGGTTGAATGATTGCCAGATGTGTTCGTAGAGTTGGTAGTTGGTAGCGGTGTCCAAAGTGGCCGGATTGATCCATAGGTTGTAGTCCTGATCGGTCAGTTCGCCAATCAAAAGAAAGCTTGGTT
>JAHJAL010000075.1 GCA_018814055.1 Patescibacteria group bacterium | reverse complement strand
TGATCAAAGAAGGCAATATCGTCGCTGATGGCTCTTTGCAAGATCTCAAACGCAACCGATCAGCTACTTTTCAAATTAGTGTTACCATCCAAGGCGACACCGACAAAATCCAACATCTATTGGAAAAAATACCAAAAGTTATGTCAGTCAAAAAAACCTCTACTCCCGCCAGAGGCGTTGGTGTCTTCCAAATCAATTCCGAGACTGATGTCAGGCCCGAAGTCAATAAAACTCTCATCAAACACGATTTTGATATATTGGAAATTGTTACCAAAGCCAACTCTATGGAAGACATATTCCATGAGTTGACCAAATAAGCATCAATCATCGATAACAATGAACAAAAACACCGTACAATTAATGGCTATCATCAAAAAAGAACTACGAATATATTTCAATTCGCCAATTGCCTATATATTCCTGGTAGCTTTGCTGGGCTTCACTTTCTGGATGTTTTTCCGTACATTTTTTGTCGTTGGCCAGATTGAGCTGCGAAGTTTTTTTGATTTATTACCCTGGACTTTCTTGTTATTGATACCCGCTATGACTATGCGGCTATGGGCTGAAGAAAAGCGAGGGGGAACTATCGAAACTTTGCTCACTTCCTCAACTCCAATCCCCGTCATTGTCATGGCCAAATTTCTAGCTAGTCTGCTATTTCTGTTTATCGCCCTCGCGGCAACCCTGCTTTTGCCCATAGTCATTTCTACCCTGGGAAATATAGACTGGGGTGCCGTACTAATCGCGTATCTGGGCGCGCTGTTTCTTGGAGCCGGTTATATCTCGATCGGATTAGTTATCAGCGCCTTTACCAACAACCAAATTGTTGCCTTTATCTTGAGCGTAGTTGCCTGTTTCACACTCTATATCATCGCCCAACCCATCGTTACCTTTTCTCTCCCCAGCTGGATTATCCCCATCATTGACTTTGCCAGTTTTGGCGCTCATTATGACTCCATCACCCGCGGCGTTGTCGACACTCGAGACATAATCTACTTCGTCACCTTCATTGCATTAATGTTGTATTTTAACTCCTATATATTAATTTCTAAAAGGTAAAAGTAATTTTCTAGTAATTTGTCATTAGTAATTAGTAATTTATCCCATGTTCCACTCCAGCAAAATATTTTTATTTACCGCCATATTTATAATCATAAATATTCTTTCCGGCATGTTTTTTACACGTTTTGATTTTACCCAGGGCCAAATATATACTTTGTCCGATGCTTCCAAAAAAATCGTCACCCAGTTACCTGATGGAATAGAAATCAAAACTTTTGTCTCTGAAACCATGCCCGCCCAGTTCGTCACCGCCAAAAACGAATTGGTGGATAAATTGAGTGAATACCAAAATATTGCCGGCGGCAAAATCAAAGTTACCTATCTTGACCCGGTCACGGACAGTTCCGCTGAAGAATTAACCCAAAGTTTGGGCGTTCCCCCGCTTGATTTACAGATAGTTGAAAAAGACCAGCTGCAAGTTGTCAAAGCTTACTTTGGTTTAGCGGTCTTCAAAGAAAAGTCAGCGGACAGCCAAAAACCACCCGCAACTTCACCTCTATCACAATATGAAAAATACGAAGTTCTGCCGGTGGTGAACGATTTGGGCACCTTAGAATACGACCTGGGATCCATGCTACTCAAAGTTGGATCCACCACCGAACCCACTATCGGTTTTCTGGAAGGACACGGCGAACACGGATTAGCGCAATCTAATTCTTATGCCTTTGCCGCCGAAACCAATCCCAGAGATGATTATCAACTTCAAGAAGAATTAAGCCGTAATTACAACGTCACCCAAGTTTCATTAACCACCCCCGAGGGCGGAGAAGAAGGAGTCGATCCACTGGCCGACATCGACACCTTGATAATCGCCGGGCCCACCGAAGAGCTTTATGATGATGAAATATCCCAAATTCACCAATTCGTGACCTCCGGTAAAAATGCTATTTTCTTGATTGATAGCATGAATGTTGACCTGCAATTTAGTTTCTCTGCCTTTTCCCAGACTGCCAATTACGACAAATTATTATCACCCTGGGGTATAAGCGTTCAACCCGCACTGATCGCCGACCAGATTAGCGATATGGCCAGTTTCAACCAAGGATTTGTAACTTATTCTCTTCCTTACCCATTTTTTGTCAAAGTAAGTAACCTCAACCCCGACAATTCAATTACGCGCGATATTG
Organism: Patescibacteria group bacterium; assembly: GCA_018814055.1. GTDB lineage: Bacteria > Patescibacteriota > JAHJAL01 > JAHJAL01 > JAHJAL01 > JAHJAL01. Next base: position 507 of record JAHJAL010000075.1, on the reverse strand, counting down.
AATCATTTACTTTGCCATGGGCCAGTCCGCTCAATATCACACCCACCGAAGGCGTAAGTATAGAAACGCTGGCCAGCACTTCCCCATACTACAATCTTTTTGAAGAACAAGTCATCGAGGTACCTACCGAAAACACTTCAGAGGCAGAAACAACAGACAACCCGGAAAATCCCGATACTCCCAATGAAACCAAACAACAAAAAACCCCCATCGACCTCAATCCACAACAGGAATTTGGTATAACCGACCAAACCAAAGATGCACTACCGTTGGTCGTTATGGCCCAAAAAGCCAATGAGGGCAAAGCAATATTTATTGGTGATTCAGATTTCTTGAGCCAAACTTTCCCCGGCAACATATTATTTTTCCAAAATGCAGTCGATGCCTTGAGTCTTGATGATACCCTTATTCAAATTCGTTCCAAAGGTATTTCCGACCGGCCGATAAAGCCACTTTCCGATAGCCAAAAAAATACCATTCGCTGGGGGCTGACTCTTGGGGTACCAC
>JAHJAL010000074.1 GCA_018814055.1 Patescibacteria group bacterium | reverse complement strand
CCGCATGTGTGTGTTCGATACATAATTAATGAATAATTAATAATTAATAATGAATAATAGTGTTGCATGAATTATTTTGTAATGTTCTTAATTTGTGTGAACGCACCTGTCTGAGCTCTCACTCTAATGTATATAGTAAAAAGAGCGAGTCTGCGGCACATAAATTAAGAACATTACAAAATAATTCATGCAACACTATTATTCATTATTCAAACTTCACGTCTATAGTTACCACATCCTCCCGACTGCCATTTTTGGCTGACAAGGAGAAAACTTCCAAAGTCCCCCCCGGCATGCCACCCGCCACAAATACCAAATCTATCTCAAATTCACCAAATTGACCAACATCCGGCGAAGCAGTTACCGCGAAGCCATCCGCCAAAACCTTACCAGACTGATCGGTTAGTTCGTAGTTCAATACATTCTCAAACACCCTCCCTTTCCCGGTAACCTCGTATGGGCTGCTTATACTCTCCAAATCACCGGGAGTATACACCACAATATTGCCACTGGCGCTGGTGGAAGCGATATTGTTGTCAAAAGTTTTGGATGAAGAAATCTCACCATCAAACATCAAACTATATAAAACCCTATCATATACAGCACTCATATCTTTATTGTATAGTTTTATCGTCAAAACTTTACCGTTGTCCATTTCCACCAAAGTCACAATATTGACCGTACCGGGTGGAAACATACTGGGAATATCTTTTTGTTTCCCCGTCAATTTAATCGCGTATACCCCGCCCAAATTTACACTTTCCTCCTCAATGTCATCATTGACTATATAAAATTCATCCACCAACTCATCAAAACTCTTTTTGGCCACTACGTCAAAATAAATATCACCGTTATCCATCCAGGCCACATTCTCGTTTTCGCTGATTCCAAACGAATCATCTGAAGACTCTATTGTATTCCAATCACTTGGGTACTCAACCGACCACGAACCATCAGCCGCGGTATACACCGTGAACTTCGTATCCTTCATGTCAGAAACCGTATTTTGATTTTCTTTTTTCTGGATAGCTTCTCCTCGTAAATAATACAAAGTGACCACCACGGCCACAATCGTCAATATGCCTATAAAAGCAATTATCGTTACCACAAACCACATTGATGTTTTTTTGGTCATAATTTTTTTCGTTATAATCAAGTATTAGATATCCAAACACCCCCTGAATAATTGTAACCAAAATACGCTTATTATTCAAAAGTTAAGCCAAAAATAATATTTTCTTAAAATTAATTTAAAGTAGCTTATTATAAAATAAAATCACGCTTTTTTCTTCTTGCCTTTGTTGACCCGCTTATCATATAATAAACATACGATTTTATTATCTTAATCCTCCTCTGCGAGCTTTCATTATTGTCTTGTAGAGGTTAATCCAAAGGATGAAGGAGCTTTTTTATGTACAAATACGAATTTGCCAACATTATCGAATGTGAAGGCAAGTCAGACGATGATATCCAAACTGTCATCGGCCGTATCCGCGAACTTGTTGCCGGCTGTCATGGTCGAATTATCAAAGAAGATGTATGGGGCAAAAAAGAACTCTGCTATCCCATCAAAAAACAAAACCATGGTTTCTACATGTTTACCAATCTCATGATGGCGCCGGCTGATATGCAAGAATTGCAGTCAAAGATGAAACTCGCTGACGGCATTTTGCGTTATTTGGTTATCAATCTAAGTCATGAACCGGGATACCAAAAACAACAAGAACAAGACCCCGCCAAAACCGACACCGATCGAACCAAAGAAAAGGACGCCAAAGAAGAACCCGAGGCGGATGAAACAGAAGAAGAAGTTACCAAAGAAGAGCTTCCAAAACCTGCCGCCAAAGAAAAAACAGTCCGGACCAAGCCCAAATCAACCAAAGCCAAAGCTCCCGCCGCCAAACCAGAAAAAGTCGAAGTAAAAAAAGACAAACCTATCAAAAAGAGTCCCAAAAAAGAAGTAGTAGTCCCCAAAACAGACGAATCAGAGGAACCAAAAGAAAAGCCCAAAGAAAGTGAAGAAAAATCAAAGGAACTTGATGAATTACTAAAAGAAATTTTATAAGATATTTATTTTTTTGGAGAATTACCTATGCTAGGATTCAATAAAGTATTCATAATGGGTAACCTAACCCGCGATCCTGAGCTCAAGTATACCCCCAATGGACAAGCAGTCGCTTCTTTTGGGATTGCTACCAATCGGCGTTGGACAACCCCCGAAGGAGATCGCCGAGAAGAAGCGGAATTTCACAATATGGTCGTTTGGGGTCGTCAAGCCGAAGTTATCAATCAATATCTCAAAAAAGGCCAACCGATTTTTGTCGAAGGCCGACTCAAAACCAACAACTGGGAAGGCGCTGATGGTATCAAACGCAGCCGCACTGAAATCATCCTGGAATCCTTCCAATTTATCGGCTCCAAAGAAGGCGCCAGTCAGTACACCCAACCAAACCAACCTCCTCCACAAACTCCTTACAATCCCGCTGCTAGCGCGCCCGGTGCCAATCCGCCCGATGCCACCGGTACAACCGACACCTCGGGTTCAATGTCTTCACCCGCGCAAACCGCCAATGAAGTGCCGTCCGCTCCCGTGTCATACTCTGAGGAACCCGCCCCTTCAAATCCTGCTGACAATCCAAAAAACACGGGCCCCAATCTGGGAGACCCCGAAGACATCAGTATCGACGATATCCCCTTCTGATTATTAATTTTTCATCATTAATTATTAATTTATCATCCTTATGGCCAACAACAATCAAGCAACCAATACCCAAAAAAAGGTATGTTATTTCTCTACCAACAACATCTACTACATCGACTACAAAGATACCGAAACTCTCAAAAAATTTACTTCCTATTACGGCAAAATCGAACCGGCTAGCAAATCCAACATCAAACGCAAATACCAAACCCGACTCGCCCGTGCCATCAAACGCGCCCGGTATATGGCTTTGCTACCTTATTTTGTACTCTAGTCGGCAGTATCAAACTTTATCAAACATCTTACAACTAACCATTACTTCAAAAATGTTTGATACTGTTTATAAAATTTTATTATAAAATTATGTACGGCATCACCGATCTCAAAACCGGTACCAAATTCATTTTGAACCGCGAACCACATGAGGTTTTATCGTTTCAACACTCCAAAAAAGCTCGTGGCGGCGGTATTATGCGCACCAAACTAAAAAATCTCATTACCGGCGCAATTTTTGATAAAACATTCAAGGGTAATGACAAATTTGAACCGGCCAATGTATTTCGAGCCAAGGCTTCCTTTTTGTACCATGATGAGCAAAATTTCCACTTCATGGACTCTACTAGTTATGAACAATTTACTATCACTACCGGTATAATCGGAGACAAAAAAAACTACCTCCAAGAAGGCATGGAAGTGGATCTGGTAAAATTTGATGACAAACCAATCGGTATCGATTTGCCCATCAAGATAACTTACGAAATTATCGCCACCGAACCCGGCGTCAAAGGTGACACCGCTCAAGGCGCCACCAAAGCCGCCACCATCGCTACCGGTGCCTCTATCAATGTGCCGTTGTTTATCAACCAAGGCGACAAAGTCGTTGTCGACACTCGTGATGGTAACTACGTTGAGAGAGCATAGACAAAACACTCAAAAACATTAAACTAACAACGTCTTAGTGTTTTTGTATGTTTTTACTTACGTCGGATTAATCGTGCTCAGCACAACCGAAATAATCAAGTATGCCGCCCATACAATAACTATACCAATTACCGCATCTGTCACCGCGTTGGTGGCTTTTTTGATCTCTTCCTGATTACCGGCCGCCATAATATACTTATACCCCCCATGAATAATAAATCCCACTCCCACTATATTGGCCAGCATCAATCCCCAGTTTACAAAAGTATTAACCAATTTGATTGGTTCTCCACCTGTATTTGTTCCCACCGGATCAGTTTTGAAAAACTTATCAAACTGTTCCCAAAAAGTCCCTTCCCATGCCCCGGCATGAGTTACCATCACATTACCGGCCACCAGTGCCAGACCCAACAAACAACCAAATAATATTTTTTTTGCTTTAGACATAGATATATTTATATTTTCTCTACTTCCTTTATTACTAAAATTTTACACCAACTTGCTCCAATACCACTCTGATTATCAGATAAGACGCCAAAATCACCACCAGGCCGATTATGGCGTGAGTAATTGCCTCCACCGCTTTTTTGGACTTTTCCGGGTTACCACCCGCCATAATATATTCATAACCACCAAATCTGATCAAAAATATAATTGCCACCACCCCGGCAAAGGTCATCGCGATCTGGATGAATTTGGCAATCGCCTGAGCAACATCCACTTCCCCGCTTTCTTTCCAAATATTAAACTTCGCCAACTCCCCACCCAATTTATCCAAAAAACTTTTTGCCTTCGGTACCTCCCCCGCCGAGGCCCCATCAAACAAAAAACCCAAACTATACAAAACAACCAGCCGATTCAGCCAAAATTTAATTTTTGTCATCATTTTATTTGAAATTAAAAGACTCAATGATCAAATCATATGTATCCAAATACTCCGCATTTTCCAAACTGACCTGAATCGACTTGGCTGGATCAAAGGGGTGCTCGAAATAAGTTATCGGGTTGGACACAAATTCTTCTCCACCCAAAAATTGAATCTTCCACGTTGTCTTATATCCAATACTCTGATCGGTAGTCGTGATTTCGATCATATCTTCCAAGGAGTTATACCCTTGGATTTCCTCTTTGGCGGCTATGGCCGCGTATTGATCAAACGGCAGTTCGGCCAGTGAGCCTGTTTTTTTGACCACTCTGATACTGACAATATTCTGGCCCTCGGCATTGTGTATAATTGAGAAATCAGCTTCTGTCTTCTCTTCCACCGTCCAATCCTCCGGTACCGAAAAAGTAAACGCTGCCAAATCCGAGGAAAAACTCGATTCAACCAAATTAGTTTCCTCTGTTATTGACTGTCCTTGGGTGACCGGTGGTTGCGCCTGGTTCTGTCTGGTCGCTTCTTCCAAATTTCTCGCCTGCCAATTCAAATATAGTAAATACAATATCACTCCCAAGGCAACCAAGAGCAAAAAATACAAAAAATAGTTAATTATGTTATAAACCCGCTCACTTTTCACAGTTGTAATTCTTAATTATTAATTTGATTACTAAAGTGCCTCCAGAAGGATTCGAACCTTCGACCGTCTGCTTAAGAGGCAGCTGCTCTACCAGCTGAGCTATAGAGGCCAGAACAAACATTATCAAACATCCTCAAACATTATCAAAAATTTGTAAAAATCTTTTTAAAGAATTCCCTCATTATCATACAATAAACAAGTTAAATATTTAAGTGTCAAGTTTCAAATATCAAGTATCAAGTATCAAGAAATATTCTGATAATATGAAGATATGAATAAATATCCCCAATCAAAACTCATCATCCTGTCTTATGGTGATATCTTGTATGAAAATGGTTATAAAACCCGATTGATGGGTGAAATGTCACTTATCCAAAAATACGCCCGCTACCAAAAATATCTGATATCTTTTGAAAAAAAAGACAGTTACCGACGAAATCAATCACGGATCAAAAAACTTACCAAAGAACTTTCACCCCAAATAAAATGCCATATTTTCCCCCGCCAAAACCGATGGCAATTTGATTTCTTTCGGGATATTAATTTTTTTATAAATCTCTTGCAACAAAAAAATCTGACTGCCGGCATAATTCATGCCCAGTCGCTATATGCCTGTTATATGGCTATTTGGGCCAAACAGAAATTCCCCCACCTCAAGGTAATTTTTGATATGCACGGACTGGCCGCCGCCGAATCAAAAGTATCAAACCACAACTTATTGGTTGGTTTGGCCAACCGGTATATCGAACAAATTTGCCTGCATAAATCTGACCATATAATCACTACTTCAAACGGATTATTGGACTATATCAAAAAAAATTATATAAATATCTCTCCCGATCAAATATCAGTTTTACCCTGTCTAACCACCATCAAATCTTCAACAGACAGACCCAAACTCAAACTACCAACCAAACAATTCATTGCCTGCTATCTGGGTGGTGTCCAGCCATGGCAGGGATTACCTGATGTAGTGAATTTTGTAAAAAAACACCATCTATATTTACTATGCATCACCAATCAACCCGAGCACATCAACCCGCATCTCCAACCCTTGGCGGCCGATCAATATCAAATAATTTCCATCGCCCACGACCAAGTCCAAGATTATCTATCTTTATGTGACTTTGGTTTATTACTACGTCCGGCTGATCTGCTCAATCAAATCTCATTTCCCACCAAATTTGCTGAGTACTTATCTGCCGGTTTACTGGTCATCCATAATGGAACTATTCACGATATCAATCAAATTATCACCAGTAATCCCAAATTAGGTATAAACATTTCAAAAAAGAAATTCTCAAAATTCTTGTCTCTTTACAAAAAAAACCAAGCACCATACCGCCAAACCACCAAAAAATTCGCCCAACAAAATTTGGTGTGGAGCAAATACAAGCTGAAGCTTCATAATATATATCAAAATTTGAATAAAACCAAAATTTTGTATCTTTTGACCACCAACTTTTGGGGCGGCGCGCAAAAATATGTTACTGACTTGGCCGGCCATCTTGACCCCGACCAATACATCGTTCATGTTGCCAGTGGGGGAGAAGACAATCCCGGCAATCGACTTCGTTTGACCTTGGACAAAAACCAAATTACTTATTTTTACCTGCCCCGCTTGATACGCCGTATCAACCCCATTACCAATACATTATCCATATTTGATTTAATCAAATTATTCAAAACCCACCGATACAATATAGTCCACGCCAATAGTTCCATGGCCGGTTTTGTCGGCCGGCTGGCCGCCAAGTTCACCGGTATCAAAAAAATTTATTATACCTGTCACGGTTGGGTTTTCAATGAAAAAATCCATTTTCTTAGACGCTCTCTCTTTCAATCGATCGAAAAAATAGGCGCCGGCTGGTCAACCAAAATATTTTGCCTTTCCGAGGCCGATTGCCAAACCGCGTTAACCAATAACATTTCTCGCCAAGACAAACTCAGCACCATTCCACTGGGAGTCAATATTGATCAAATCCAAAAACAATCACAGGTTACTCAGCCGGAACACCGAAAGATACTCAAAACCATAAACAATTGGCCCAAAGACAAAATTATCGTCGGCACCATCGCCAATTTCTTTCCCAGCAAAAATCTGGAATTGTTCACCAAAATTGCCGGTCAATTAATTCAAACCAATCCCCATTACCGCTTTATCATCATCGGACATGGAATTTTATTCAACCAAATCAAGCTGCAAATTCATACCCAAAACCTGCAAAAATATTTTCTCCTGACCAAAAAACTCAACAACCCTTATCCCATTTTGAAATTATTTGATACATTTCTTTTGACTTCTACCAAAGAAGGTTTTCCCTATACACTGCTTGAAGCCGGCGTCTTACGTATTCCTATCGTCAGTACCGGTTTGGACGGCATCAAAGAATTAATTACTCATCAAAAAACAGGTTTCTTGGTCTCGTCATTTGATTCTACTGATTTCATACCAGTAATCAATCATGTCACCAAAAATCTCAAACTCTCCCGACAAAATTCCGACAATTTATTTCAAAAAATTGCCAAACAACACACTCTCCGACAAATGATACGGAAATACTGTCAAATATATGAGGGCTAGAGGTATTTGCCAAAACCCACAATTTATAGTAAAATTTACAAAGTAAATCAAATTTTATTTAACTGTTAAAAATGAACCGTTTTTACCTTCTTTGTACAGTCAAAAAATCATTACAGAATTTACGAAAAGCATTATCAAATCTTTCAAAAGAAAAATTGATTTCTCGATACCAAACTTTTTTTTCGAAGGTGAGTCAAAACAATCTCATCCTGACGGCAAAAATCAGTTTTTACTCCCTATGGTTTTTTCCCAGTTATTGATACTGTCCAATGATAGACAAAAGCGGTAGAAAAGGATTAGTATGATAGAAATTATTATCGCGGTGGTTATTAGCCTCCTGATTGGTGGAGGCGTTGGTTTTTTTACCAAAAAAGTTGACCTGGACAAAAAAATCAAAGACGCCGATGAAGAATCCAATCGAGTAATTGACAAAGCCAAAACCAAGGCCCGCGAAGCCCTTATCTCCGCCAAAGATGAGGTTTTACGCATGCGCGAAGAGGCCAAGAAAGAAGAGCGGCGCCGCTTGGACAAAATTTCCAAACTTGAACAGCGTATCGCCACTCGCGAAGAAAATTTCGACAAAAAACTGGAAGAAATTGAAAAAAGAAAAGACAAAATTCTCAAAGTTGAAGATGAACAAAAGAAAATCCAAGAAGAACTCGATCAGTCCAAAGCCAAGTATTTGGAAGAATTGCAAAAAATTGCCCAACTCACCAAAGATGAGGCCAAAGAAATCCTGATCAAAAAAACCGAAAAAGAATGCGAGCAAGACATTTTGCGCACCATCAAAGAAATGAAACAAAAAGCCAAAGATGAGGGCGAGCGCGAAGCCAAAGAAATTATCGCCACCATTATTCAACGATTAGCTTCCGAACACACCGCTGAACACACCATCAAAGCGATTCCCCTTCCTTCAGACGAAGTCAAAGGACGAATCATCGGCCGCGAGGGACGCAACATTCAGGCTTTTGAACGTATCACCGGAGTTGACGTGATCGTTGATGATACTCCCGAATCAGTTACAGTTTCGTGTTTTGATCCGGTCCGTCGCCATGTAGCCATGGTTTCTTTGGAAAAACTGATTGCTGACGGACGTATTCACCCCGCTCAGATTGAAAAAGTAGTCAAACAGGCCGCCGATGACATCAAATCCGAAATCAAAGAAGCCGGTGAAGACGCCGCTTACAAAGCCGGCGCCGCCAGTTTACCGATTGAAATTATCAAGATTCTCGGTCGACTCAAATTCCGCACCAGTTATGGTCAAAACCAATTGCAGCATGCCATCGAAGTATCCAAGATTGCTACTCTCCTGGCCGCTGAATTGGGTGCCGATGTGGAAGTTTGTCGTAAAGCTGGGTTGTTGCATGACTTGGGCAAAGCACTCGATCATGAAATTGATCAACCGCATCACCACCTTACTTATGACCTATTGCTCAAATTTGGTATGCCCGAAAAAGTCGCTCACGCCGCCGCCGCCCACCATGACGATTTAGAAGCCAAAACTATCGAGGCCCTGGTTGTCAAAACCGCCGATGCTATTTCCGGCGCCCGCCCCGGCGCCCGCCGCGAATCCACCGAGCAATACATCCAACGACTCAAAGAACTCGAAAACATCTCCTCCAGCTTTGAGGGGGTAGAAAAAACTTATGCTATCCAGGCCGGTCGAGAAATTAGAATATTTGTCAAACCCGAAGAGATTTCCGATCTAAAAGCCGAACGTCTCTCCAAAGACATTGCCCGCAAAATTGAGCAGGAACTCACCTATCCCGGTCAAATCAAAGTACACGTTATACGCGAAACTCGGGCGGTGGATTTTGCCAAATAAATTTATATGAAAACACTATTTATCGGTGATATCGTCGGCCGCGCCGGTCGTCAAATTGTGATTGATCAGCTGCCCGACTTACGCAAAAAAGAAAAAATCGATTGGGTCATTGCCAACGCGGAAAACTTGGCGGGTGGACGTGGCATCAATCAAAGTACTATCAAAGAAATTACCGCCGCCGGCGTCGATGTTGT
>JAHJAL010000073.1 GCA_018814055.1 Patescibacteria group bacterium | reverse complement strand
GTATGAGTTGTGTGAATTATTTTTGATCCGATTGATTTTTTGCTCATAAAGCTCGCTGCTGTAGGACGCTACTATATAGACGCTTCGGACAGGTTATTCTCTAAAAAATCAATCGGATCAAAAATAATTCACACAACTCATTATATAGTTTTTTAGCATTAATCTTTAGCCGATTGAATAATTGGCAGCAAAACTGGGAAATTATCAAGCAGCTGACTCTAACTGATTTCAAACTGAGGTACTCGGGATCGGTGTTGGGATATATGTGGTCGCTGCTCAAGCCGTTGGGGCTGTTTTTGGTGCTGTACTTTGTATTTGGGGTGGCACTGCGGTTTGATAGTGAGATCAAACATTTTCCGATATATTTGTTGATTGGTATTATGCTATTTGGTTTTTTTTCGGAAGTAACGACCAATGGTTTGCAGGCGGTGGTGGGGCGAGCAGCTTTGATCAAAAAGATATATTTTCCACGAATTATTGTGGTGCTGGTGTCGTCGTTTAATGCGTTGATTAATCTGTTTTTCAATTTTGTTATTTTAGCGGCGTTTATGGTTTATTTCCAGATCGATGTTTTTGCCTGGGATACTATGCTGGTTGTCCCATATGTTGTAGAGTTGTGGCTATTGGCCCTGGGCGTGTCCCTGATTTTGTCGACGCTATATGTGCGCTATCGGGACCTGGCTCATATCTGGGAAGTATTGTTGCAGATGCTTTTTTATTTGACGCCTATCATCTACCCGCTAAGTATGGTTCCAAGGCAATACCGGGATATGTTGCTCATAAATCCACTGGCGCAAATTATAATCGATTTTCGGGCGATATTTTTGGCTTTTGATTATCCCAAATTGAGTTGTTATCCCCTATCCCAGTTGATCATTGTGGTTTTGATATTTGTAATCGGCTTGGGTTTGTTTCAAACGAATCAGAAATATTTTGCTGAAAGAATTTAGATTGGACCAATGAATGCAATAGAAGTAAAAAATTTGTCAAAAGAATTTATCCTAGATCATTTCAAGCACAAAACTCTCAAAGAGAGAATAATTTCCAGTTTCCATGGGAGAAAGGAGGTTTTCAAGGCCTTGGACAATGTCAGTTTCTCGGTGGGAAAAGGTGAGTTTTTTGGGATTATTGGCAATAATGGCTCAGGCAAAAGTACACTATTAAAGATACTGGCCAATATTTATCCTACTACCAAAGGCGAGGTAAAAATAAATGGCAAATTGAGTCCCTTTTTGGAGCTGGGGGTGGGGTTTGTGATGGAGTTGTCGGCCTGGGAGAATATTTTCCTCTATGGCTCACTGTTGGGGATGAGTGAAAAACAGATCAAGGAGCGGATTGATGATATTATTGCTTTTTCGGAGCTGGAGAAATTTATCGATACTAAATTGAATAAGTTTTCGTCCGGGATGCTGGTGCGACTGGCTTTTTCGACGGCGATTCAGGCGGATTTTGATATTTTGCTGCTGGACGAGGTCTTGGCGGTGGGAGATTATAATTTTCAGATGAAGTGTCAGGATGTTTTTTCCAGCCTCAAACAAAAGGGTAAGTCGGTGGTATTTGTCAGTCATGACCTGGCGGCGATTATGCATTATTGTGATCGGACTATGCTGCTTGAAAAAGGCAAAAAAATTGCCTGTGGCAATCCCCGGGAGATCAACAAGAAGTATTTGGAGATGAATTTGTCCGATGCGGCCAAAACATCTGCCCAACCAAGTGCTTCAAGATATATAAAAAAATTAGAACTTCTATCAAAAATAGGGAAGCCGCAAAAAATATTCAAAACCGGCGAAGAGATTGGTTTGAAAGTAAATTTTGACCATGATGCCGGTGAGACCAACTTTAGTGTGGATGTATTCAACCAAGACAATCTCTGGATAAGCGGAATCAATACCAAAATTGATCAGGCACAAGTCAACAAGTATATCAATCAACGTTATTTTGAAGTGAAATATAGCGGTTTAAAACTGGCGACTGGCAAATATCGGATCAATGTCGGCATATGGGACAAGGAAAGTCGTAAGTTGGATGAATCACATATTGATTTTCGTTTTATATCAAATTCAAATGATTACGGTGTATATAATTTGGACCACAAATGGATTTAGAATACCAAAAAATAAAAACGGGGCGGCATTTTGACGGTTGGAAATTGCGCTGTCGGGATTATGTGGGTAATTTTCTTCGTACCAATAATTATCGCGATAATATTTGGGGTTGGCGTTTGGATTTTCCGCTGGCGATGTGTGTCAATGTGCATACTTTTTGCAACCAGTCGTGCCGGATGTGCCCTTATCATGAATTGAAAAAAGTTTTGCCGATGGGGGTGATGGAGTGGAAGTTGTATCAGAAATTGATTGATGAATTCAAGTCTGACGGTGGGCAAATTGTGACTTTCAATAATTTTTCAGAGATTTTTGCCCATCCCAAAGGTGTTGAATATGTATTGGCAGCACTCAATAAAAATATCGATGTTTATCTGGTCAGTAATGGGACTTTTTTGACAAAAGAAATAGTCAGTAAATTATTTGATAATAATTTTCGGGGGGTAATTTATGTTTCCTGCCATGGATTTTCTGACAAGACAGTGAAAAAAGTTACCGGAGTTGATAATTTTGGCCGGGTAAAGAAAAATCTGGAGTATCTGGCAAAAAAACATTCCCGCCCAAGTAATATAATTGTGCAGTATGTGGTCGGTGAGGGAAACAAACATGAGCTGGAGGCGGCCAGGAAGCATTGGCAGTCGTTGGGAATAAGTTTTAATCAGATAAGTGAACATAGTTTTGCTGATAGGAATTATCGGGTAATGGATAAAAGAAATATCAGTCAAGATGATCGGCTTTTTGGCTGCAATTCGTGGGGACATGATGGGGGTCTGCCTTTTTATCAAATAGTAATTCAGTGTGACGGGCGGGTGACTTTGTGTTGTATGGATGTGCGTCAGGAGTATGTTTTGGGTAATGTGACGGATAGTAGCATCAAGGAGGTGTGGAATAGTGATAGCTTTAAAAAAATGATTGAAAATATTTATACCGGAAAATTGAAGGCTGATGCCAATTTTATTTGTAATCGCTGCCCGGATAGTATTTATCAAAGTTCTTTGATCGAACCCAAAGCGGTGGAAACGGCAATATCGAAGACAGTCAATATTATTTCAAAATATTTATGATT